>JPPB01000316.1 GCA_001483205.1 alpha proteobacterium 3107 | reverse complement strand
CCGGGGGGTGAGGCCCGTCTCGGAAACGGTCCGGTGGACCGTTTCAGGGCCGAACGGGCGGAGCCCAAGCAGGCGCTGCCCGGCGTTCCGCCGGGCGGACGGGTTGGCCACTGACGCGCTATTATGCAGAGGTCACTTTACAATGCTCAGGCCATATACGCACAAACTGAAGCGCATTCTCTTGAATCCCCCGCAGTTCGGAAGTAGAGCGGGCCGGATGTTTCCGGGCAGGCGTGCATCGATTCGGATTGCGCGCTGTTTTCGTTTCCGGCCCGGTGGCTCTGCCGCCCGGAACAGGCCGCCCGGAACAAACTGACGACATCCGGGCCCCGGCCCATGCAGGATAAGGCGCGAACGATGGCGAAACGGTGGTATTCTGTGAGCGTGCTCTCGAATTTCGAGAAGAAAATCGCCGAGCAGATCAGACACGCCGCGGCAGACGCCGGTCTCGACGACGAGATCGACGAAGTGCTGGTGCCGACCGAAGAAGTGATCGAGGTGCGCCGCGGCAAAAAGGTGACTGCGGAACGCCGCTTTATGCCGGGATATGTTCTGGTGCGGATGGAAATGACCGACCGGGGCTATCACCTGATCAACTCGATCAACCGGGTTACCGGGTTTCTGGGCACTCAGGGGCGACCGATGCCGATGCAGGACGCCGAGGTGAACCAGATCCTCAACCGCGTTCAGGAAGGCGAGGAAGCGCCGCGCACACTCATCCACTTTGAGGTGGGCGAAAAGGTCAGCGTCACCGACGGACCGTTCGAGGGGTTCGGCGGCATGGTCGAGGAAGTGGACGACGACAGCCAGCGCCTGAAAGTCACGGTGTCGATCTTTGGCCGGGCGACCCCGGTCGAACTGGAATACACGCAGGTCTCGAAACAGTTCTGACCTGCATCCCCCCGTGGGAGGTCCGGCGGGCGCGCCCGTCAGACCGCACCACGCAACCCAAAGCCCGCTGTCGCGTCAGCCGGGTGTTGAAAGAAGGAGAGGCCGGATGGCCAAGAAAATCGCCGGCAAGATGAAATTGCAGGTTCCGGCGGGGCAAGCCAACCCGTCACCGCCCGTTGGCCCCGCCCTGGGGCAGCGCGGCATCAACATCATGGAATTCTGCAAGGCGTTCAATGCCAGGACCCAGGATATGGAGCCGGGCGCGCCCTGCCCGACCGCTATCACCTATTACGCCGACAAGTCCTTCACCATGGACATCAAGACGCCGCCTGCGTCCTATTACCTGAAAAAGGCCGCCGGGATAAAACCCAAAGGCCCGAAAAACCGGATCAGCGGCGCAACCAGCCCGGGCCGGGAAACCATCGCCACCGTCAGCATGAAGCAGGTGCGCGAGATCGCCGAGGCGAAGATGAAGGATTTGAATGCGACCAGCGTTGAGGGGGCGATGAAGATCATTCTCGGCTCTGCGCGGTCCATGGGCATCGAGGTGAAATAAGATGGCAAGGATCGGAAAACGCACCCGCGCCGCCCGCGAGGTTTTCGCAGGCCAGACCGGGCTGAGTGTCGAGGCGGCGGTGGCGCTGGTCAAGGACAATGCCAGCGCGAAATTCGATGAAACCGTCGAGATTGCAATGAATCTGGGGGTTGACCCGCGCCATGCCGATCAGATGGTGCGCGGCAGGGTCTCGCTGCCCAACGGCACCGGCAAGACGGTTCGTGTCGCCGTGTTCGCCCGTGGCCCTAAGGCTGATGAGGCGCGGGACGCCGGGGCCGATATTGTGGGCGCGGAAGACCTGATGGAAACCGTCCAAAGCGGTAAGATAGAGTTCGAGCGCTGCATCGCCACCCCGGACATGATGCCGGTTGTCGGTCGTCTGGGCAAGATACTCGGCCCGCGCAACCTGATGCCGAACCCGAAGGTCGGCACGGTGACGATGGATGTGAAGGGGGCTGTGGAGGCCGCCAAGGGCGGTGAGGTGCAGTTCCGGGTCGAGAAGGCAGGGGTTGTTCATGCAGGCGTCGGCAAGGTCTCTTTTGCCGAGACGCAACTGGTCGAGAATGTGCGCGCGTTCGTGTCCGCCGTGGCCCGTGCGAAACCGCCGGGGGCGAAGGGGGCCTATCTGAAGAAGATCGCGCTGAGTTCGACCATGGGGCCGGGGGTCAGTATTGATGTCGGCTCTGCCAATGCTGAGTAGCACGGGCGTCGGGGCGACACCGGATGAAATGGCTGAAGGGGCGGGCTTTGCCTGCCCTTTCGCGTTTTCGGGGCCTTTGGCATGATGAAGACCTTTGCATAATGGCGTATCGGCACCCAAACCGTCCCGCCCGGCTTGGCCAATATCCAGAGGTCTTGCGAAAGGTCTTTGAGAGGCCCTTTCATCCACTGCCCCCCTTGCCCGCCCCCCTTCACAATGCGATAGGACGGGGTGACATGAAAAATTTTCCACACCAGCGCAGGAGCGTTCCACATGTTTGACCTGACCGGGAAAGGCGCGCTGATCACCGGGGCCTCGGGCGGCATCGGCGGTGCTGTCGCCCGCGCACTCCATAGCGCAGGTGCAACGGTGGCGCTTTCGGGCACCCGAACCGCCCCGCTGGAATCTCTGGCGGCAGAGCTTGGCCCGCGCGCCCATGTCCTGCCCTGCAATCTGGGCGACACACAGGCCGTCGAGGCCCTGCCCGCGCAGGCCGCAACCGTGATGGGCGCGCTCGATATTCTGATCAACAACGCAGGCATCACCCGCGATGCCCTGTTCATGCGGATGAAGGACGACGACTGGAACAGCGTTCTCGATGTGAACCTGAACGCGGCCATGCGGCTGTGCCGGGGCGCGCTGCGCGGGATGATGAAGGCCCGCTGGGGGCGGATCATCAGCATCGGCTCGGTGGTCGGGGCCACCGGCAATCCGGGGCAGGCCAACTATGCCGCAGCCAAGGCCGCCCTCACCGGCCTGTCGAAATCCCTGGCCCAAGAGGTCGCGAACCGGGGAATCACCGTCAATGTCGTCGCGCCGGGGTTCATCGAAACCGCGATGACCGACGGGTTGGCTGATGACCGCAAACAGGCGATCAATGCCCGAATTCCGGCGGCGCGCATGGGCCGGGCAGAGGAAATTGCCGCCGCCGTGCTGTATCTTGCCAGCGAAGAGGCCGGATATGTCACCGGAAGCACCTTGCATGTGAACGGCGGAATGGCCATGATCTAGGCGCGCGCGCCGAACATAACATCCGGCGTGAAAGCGTTTGCCTTGACCGCCCGATGTGATATAGGCGGCGCAGTTTTACCGGGGGCATGGTCGTGCCCGTCGGTTTTCCGCTCTTGCCAGCGGGATCAGAGAGGCCGGGGGAGCGCCAGGCCGGATGAAACCAGTGACGGGGACGGCCCCGCCAGAAAATGAGGACATACCATGAGCGACATTGCAGATCGCGTTAAAAAGATCGTTGTCGAGCACCTGGGGGTCGAAGAGGACAAAATCGTCGAATCGGCCTCTTTCATTGATGATCTGGGGGCAGACAGCCTTGATACGGTTGAGCTGGTCATGGCGTTCGAGGAAGAGTTCGGGATCGAAATTCCCGACGACTCCGCCGAAAACATCCAGACCTTCGGCGATGCGGTGAAGTTCATCACGGATGCGTCCTGAGCCGCGCGCCTGCACCGCGACGTTCCGAAATGGCGCTCTGATCCGGGCGCCGTTTTGCTTTTGCAGCCGCATTTGATGCGATACCGGGTTGCGGGCACGCGCCTGATCGTGCGTAATGGGGAAACGGCGGGGCCATGCAGGCCACCCGCGAAACTGCCCGGAGGATAGCCCGATGATCCTTTTCCCGACGATCGAATTGCAAAACGGCCAGTGTGTGACGCTCAATCGCGGCAATGTCGATGAACCGACAATCTGGCATGTGGACCCGGTGAAGCGGGCGCGGGAGTTCGCCGCTGCCGGGGCGGAATGGCTGCATGTCACCGATCTGGACGCGGTGACCGATGTGGGCGTCAACAACGAGCTGGTGCAGGAGATCATCCGGCAGGCGGGCATCCCGGTGCAACTGGCCGGGGGGTTCCGCACCATGGAGCATATCGAGACCGCAGTGGAGCGGGGAACCGGCCGGGTGGTGATCGGCACCGCGGCGGTGCGGGATCCGGATTTCGTCAAGCAGGCGGCAAAGCTGCATCCCGATCAGATTGTTCTGGCGGTGGATGTGTATCAGGAGCGGGTGGTGATTGACGGCTGGCGGGCCTCTACCGCGTTTGAGCCGATGCGCTTTGTCAGGGAGTTCTCGACCGCGCCGCTCGCCGCCATTCTGGTGACGGATGTGGACAATTATGCCGGGGATTCCGACGGGTCGGTCGGCATGATCTCGATGGTTGCGGATGCGGCGCGCAGCCCGGTGATTGCCGGGGGCATTGCGGATTCGCTCGACGATATTTCGCGGCTCAAATATGTGCGCAATATCGCGGGTGCGCAGGTGGGGCGCGCCCTGTTCAACAAATCCGTGACGCTGGAAGAGGCGATTGCGGTTGCCCGCGCCATGCCTGCGGAAACCGTGGCGGAAATGATCTGACCGGTTGCGGTGGCAGAGGATCGGGCGATTGCGAGAGGGGCGCGTCCCGGCCTGATGCGACGGGCGGGAGATGGACTATTGCCCCGGCCCGGCCCGCCAAGGTATCAAACCCCGAAAATCGCGCCACGTCTGAACGTCTGAAGGAAGGGGCCGGGCAATGCGTCGGGTTGTCATAACCGGATTGGGAATGGTCACACCGCTGGGCGATGGTGTCGGGACGACCTGGCGGCGTCTGCTGGACGGGCGGTCCGGCGCAGGAACCATCACCCGGTTTGACCCCGCGCGGGTGACAACGAAATACGCCTGCGAGGTGCCCTTTGGCGACAGTGCGGACGGTGCATTCGACCCGGACGCCTATATGGAGCCGAAAGAGCGCCGGAAAGTCGATAACTTTATCCTCTACGGGGTGGCGGCGGCGCATCAGGCGGTGCGCGATGCCAACTGGATGCCCGAGGACGAAGAAAGCCGGCGGCGCACCGGGGTTATGGTCGGTTCCGGCATCGGCGGGCTGAGCACGATTGCCGAAACAACGGCCCTTCTGCATGAAAAGGGGCCACGGCGGGTTTCCCCGTTCTTCATTCCGGGGGCGCTGATCAATCTGGTTTCCGGCCAGGTGGGGATACGGTTCGGGTTCAAGGGGCCGAACCACGCGGTGGCGACCGCATGTTCCACCGGTGCCCACGCCATCGGCGATGCGGCGCGGCTGATCGCGCTGGATGATGCCGATGTGATGATCGCCGGGGGCGCGGAAAGCCCGATTTGCGAAATCGGCATTGCCGGGTTCAATGCCTGCAAGGCGCTTTCGACCGGATATGCGGATGATCCGACACAGGCCAGCCGCCCCTGGTGCCGGGACCGGGACGGGTTCGTGATGGGCGAGGGCGCGGGCATCGTGGTGCTGGAGGCATACGACCACGCGCGGGCGCGCGGCGCACGGATCTATGCCGAGGTGCTGGGCTATGGCCTGTCGGGTGACGCCTATCATATCACCGCGCCCTCCGAAGACGGGGACGGCGGCTATCGGTCGATGACGGCGGCGCTCAGCCGGGCGGGGATTGCGGCGGCGGATGTGGATTATATCAATGCGCATGGCACCTCGACCATGGCCGACACCATAGAGCTGGGCGCGGTCGAGCGCCTGTTGGGTGATGCGGCGGGCCGGGCAACCATGTCTTCGACCAAATCCTCTATCGGGCATCTGCTGGGGGCGGCCGGCGCGGTTGAGGCGATTTTCTGTGTGCTGGCGATTCGCGATCAGGTGGCCCCGCCGACCCTGAATCTGGACAGCCCGGCGGTGGAAACGCCGATTGATCTGGCCCCCGGCAAGGCGGTCAGACGCCCCGTTGACATCGTGCTGTCGAACTCTTTCGGCTTTGGCGGCACCAATGCGTCGCTGGTTTTGGGGCGGGTGGACGGCTGATGTGGCGCGCGTTTGCCTCTAATGGCCTGACGCTGCTGGTCGTGCTGGTGTTTGCTCTGGCGTTGGTGATCCAGTGGGGCAAGGCCCGCTATACCGCCGCCGGGCCGCTGACCGGGCCGATCTGTTTTCGTGTCGGCGGCGCGCTGCGCACCATGGGCGGCGTCACCGAAGCGCTGGCCGAACAGGGCGCGATCAGCAGTGCGTTTCTGTTCCGGGCCGGGGCGGAATATACCGGGCGCGGCACGTCAAAGCTCAAGGCAGGCAGTTTTCTGATCGGGCCGGGGGCGTCAATGGCAGAGATCACCGAGACCCTGACCGGGACGGGCTATTCCACCTGCGGGACCGAGGTGAAGCTGCATATCGGGGTGGCGCGCAACCATATCGGGATCAACGCCCTTGATCTGGAGCAGAACCGCTATGAAGAGGTTGCCCGTTTCGACCCGGCGGCAGGCGAGATTCCCCGCGCCTATCTGGAGGTGCGGGAGGAAACCGGGGTGCGCTATCGCATCAGTGTCGCCGAGGGGGTGACAAGCTGGCAGGTGGTTGAGGGGCTGAAAGGGGCGGATTTTCTGAGCGGCGAGATTGCCGAAACCCCGCCGGAGGGGACGCTGGCGGCGATCAATGAGGACGTGCCGGACGGGATGGACCGCAACGCGCTGCTGGCAAGAATGGCCGAGGTGCAGGCCGGGGTGCTGGAGGCCGCGTGGCGGAACCGGGCCGAGGGGCTGCCGATACAGACCCGGCAGGAGGCGCTGATTCTGGCGTCCATCGTCGAGAAGGAAACCGGGGTGCCGGATGAGCGCAGTTTTGTCGCCTCGGTGTTTGTCAACCGGCTGCGTCAGGGGATGAAGTTGCAGACCGACCCGACGGTGATTTATGGCATCACCGGCGGGCAGGGGGGCCTGGGCCGGGGCTTGCGACAGAGCGAGCTGAGGCGGGAAACCCCGTGGAACACCTATGTCATTGACGGGCTGCCGCCGACGCCGATTGCCAGTCCGGGACCGGCCAGCATCGAGGCGGCGCTGAACCCTGCCGATACGGAATATCTGTTTTTCGTTGCCGACGGGTCCGGCGGACATGCCTTTGCCGGGACACTGGCAGAGCATAACCGCAATGTCGCCCGCTGGCGCAGGATTGAAGCGGAGAGGGCGGACGGGGCCGACGAGTGATCCCGCGTTTGTTTTTGTCAAAGCCGCCGGGTGATCCGGAGAGCGCCGGAGAAGGCGCACGGGGTGGTGTCGGGCGGCCTCCCAGTGCCGGAGCGCCTCAGTCGCGTTCTGCGGGCCGAACGTGAAAGTCCTCGGGACGGTGCGATCGGCAGAGGTTGTCGCCCGGTTCGGAAAGGGAGCGGCGACAGGTAAGTCGCCGCTCGTCGGAACCTCCGGGCACGCTGTTTAAGTTTCCTTATTTTTTTTGGCGTTCTCGACCGCCGTATTGCGGAGCACGGCTTGGCTTCCGTGGAATTCTATCGAATCCCAACCAGCGTCTCGCGCTAGCTGCTCAAACTCGGCCTTGACCTTTTTGGTAACATTGGTGGCCTGTTCCTCGGCTGGCTTGCCGTCGTTGAAGACATCTAAAACAGTCTTTTTCTTTGCAATGATCGTAGGCTCGTCCGGAGAGCGGGCATCCGGGTTTGGCATTTGATTGCGTCTGGGCATAATTTTTTCCTTTCAGAATTTCGTTTTTCTCAACGGGGAAGAACCGTTCCTCCCAATTAAACCACGATTCGGAAAGTATACACCACTATTCTGAAGGCATCAAGCCCCGGCCTCGATGTCCGCCGTTCCTGGGTCGGTTTTCGCCGGAAATCCCTTTTTGCGTGATTTTGAGTGCTTTGCCCGAATCCGGACGGATCAGACCAAGAAGCCGAGGATCGCGACGGCAAGGCCGATCATCGCGGCAATGGCCAGCAGCACCCTTGCTCTGTTAGGGTTTCGGTTTCCGGCAGGTGTGGGTTCCCTCCTCATCAGATCCTCTTAGGTCCTTCCTGAGATGGTCCTGGGTAGGTCCGCTAGGCCGCGCTTGAAGACCTCTGAATAAATATTTCAAATCAAACAGATAACCCAAAACCTGAACAAACCCTTACAACCACAGAACGATACCCCACAAACAAATTCCCTTGACTTTGCGACCGCCCCGGGGTATTCCTTCACCCATGATGACAGAAATGGGCAAGCGG
>JPPB01000315.1 GCA_001483205.1 alpha proteobacterium 3107 | reverse complement strand
AAAGCCCATACACTGCAAAAGATTGAGACGTTCAAAGCGCCTGCCGGGGGGCAGGCAGGCGCTGCCCGGTCTGGCGACCGGGCGGGACATTTGGGGGGCGATACAGCTTTATACAGAAGTCTTCGCATTGACTTCTGCGCCAAACCGAACCACCTGTTGACCCGACAACACCACCTGAGTTCGGAGCACACCATGTCCATTCCCCAGTCCGGCGGCGGCCCCGTCGAACGCCGCGAGCAACTGACGGAATACCTCGCCTCCGGCTGCAAGCCCCGCGACCGCTGGCGCATCGGCACCGAGCATGAAAAATTCGGCTATTGCCGGGACACGCTGAAACCGCTGCCCTATGCGGGTGAGCGCTCCATCGTCGCGGTGCTGGAGGGGCTGCGCGACCGTTACGGCTGGTCGCCACTCCTCGAAGACGGCAACCTGATCGGGCTGGAAAAGGACGGCGCAAATGTCAGCCTGGAACCGGGCGGGCAACTGGAGCTGTCCGGCGCGCCGCTGGAAACAATCCATCAGACCTGTGATGAGGTGAACACCCATCTGGCCGAGGTGAAATCCATCGCCGATAAGGTCGGCGCGGGCTTCATCGGCCTTGGGGCCGCCCCGATCTGGACCCATGAACAGATGCCGGTGATGCCCAAGGGCCGCTACCGGCTGATGACCGACTATATGAGCCGTGCCGGTGCCCATGGTGTGCAGATGATGTATCGCTCCTGCACCGTGCAGGTGAACCTCGATTTCGGGTCCGAGGCCGACATGGTGCAGAAACTGCGCGTCGCGCTGGCGCTGCAACCGGTGGCCACCGCCCTGTTCGCCAATTCCCCCTTCTTTGAAGGCCGCCCGAACGGGTGCAAATCCTGGCGGTCACGGATGTGGAGGGATGTGGACCCGGACCGCACCGGCCTGTTGCCTTTCGTGTTCGGGGACGGATTCGGGTTCGACGCCTGGGTCGAATATGCGCTCGATGTGCCGATGTATTTCGTCTATCGCGACGGGAAATATATCAATGCGCTGGGGATGTCGTTTCGCGACTTTCTGAACGGCAGGCTGCCCGCCCTGCCGGGGGAAAAGCCAACCCTGTCGGACTGGGCCGATCATCTGACAACCATTTTCCCCGAGGCGCGGATCAAGACCTTTATCGAGATGCGCGGGGCCGATGGCGGCCCGTGGCGCAGGCTGTGCGCGCTGCCGGCATTCTGGGTCGGGATTTGCTATGATCAGAGCGCGCTGGATGCGGCCTGGGATCTGGTCAGGGGCTGGGACGCCGGGCAGCGCGAGGCCCTGCGGGCGGCGGCGGCTGTCCACGGTTTGCAGGCCGAGGCCGGGGGCATCAGGATGCACGATCTGGCGCGCGAAGTGGTGGCGATTGCCGAAAGCGGCCTGAAGGCGCGCGCCTGTCCGGGGGCGGATGGCCTGATCCCCGATGAAACCCATTTTCTGAATGCGCTTTGGGAAAGTCTCGACAATGGCCGGACACCGGCGGATGAGGCGCTGGAACACTATCACGGGGCATGGGGCGGCGATCTGACCCGGATTTACGGCGAATACAGCTATTGAGGCGCGGCGGGGGGCCGGTTTTTGCTGATAAGTCCCCTGCATATAGCGTGGCGACGTGAAATTGATCACAGACTCCGCCCCCGGTCCTGTCAGGGCGCTGCTGCATGGATGTAAGCGCTTTCACTGAAAATGTAAGCCCTTACATTCCGGGAAAAGGCAAAACCCGCGTCCGCCGATGCGCCAAAATGCAAAGGTCTTCTCAAACCACTGCCCCCAGAACGGCAAGGCCAAGCACCACCGCCCATGCCCGCCACAGAACCCGGATGGCGGCCTCTATATCGTCAGGGCCTGCGTCACGCCGCCCCTCCGGGTGGACGAAGGGAAAATCGCGCCTCTCGCCCTCATAACTGCGCGGCCCCGCCAGCGCGACACCCAGCGCAACCGCCATCGCCGCCTCGGGCCAGCCCGCATTGGGCGACCGGTGCAGCCCGGCATCCCGCGGCACCCCCCGCGCCGCGCGCCATGTTCCCTCTGTCAGCACAAACAACAGCGCCGTCAGCCGCGCGGGTATCCAGTTCAGAACATCATCAAGCCGCGCCGCCGCCCAACCAAACGCCCCATGGCGCGGCGTCCGGTAACCGATCATCGAATCCGCCGTATTGACGGCCTTGAAGATCAGAATCCCCGGCAGCCCGGCAACCCCATACCAGAACACCGGCGCAACAACGCCATCAGAGAAGTTTTCCGCCGCGCTCTCGATAGCGGCACGGGCGACGGCAGGCCGGTCCATCCCCGCGGTATCGCGCCCGACAATCATCGCCACCGCCATGCGCCCGTCCCCGACAGAGAGGCGCAGGGCACCGGCAACGGCCCGCACATGATCAGCAAGGCTGCGCTGGCAGAGCAGAATGGCAACGGCGAGCGCCTCCCAGAGCGGGCCGAAAGGCAGGGCAGAGATCAGCCACCCGGTGGCCCCCGCGCTTGCGCATAACGCCAGACAGAGCAGAATGCCGCGCCGCCGTCGGGCCACCGCCGGACCTGTGTTGAAACGCGCGTCCGCCCAACCAATGGCGCGGCCCGTCGCCACCGCCGGATGGATAACCCGCGACCACAACCAGCGCGGTTCTCCCAGCGCGGCATCGAGCAGCAGGGCCAACGTCAGGGTCAGGGTCACAGCGCCGCCTCTGTTCTCTGCCAGTCATCGGGGCCGGGCAGTCCGAGGCGCAGCCACGACCGGCTGTAGGGAAAGGCGCGGGTCAGGATATGTTTTCGGGCCAGCCTGTCCTGCCAGACGGCGGCGTCGCCTACGTCATACAGGCGAAACAGCCCCGTGCCGCCGATCAGACGCGCCCCGCGCCCGGTCATCAGCCCATCAAGCCGGGCGGCGTCCTGTTGCAATCGTGCCCGTGTCCGGCCCGCCCAGCCTGTATCGGCAAGGGCCAGCGCGCCGATCTCCAGCGCCGGGCCTGAGACCGCCCACGGCCCCAGACCATCACGCAGCCGCGCAATCAGCGCCGGGTCGCCGATGACAAACCCAAGGCGCAGCCCGGCCAGCCCCCAGAATTTGCCAAAACTCTTCAGGATCAGAACCCCCGGCTGACCTGCGCGCGCGATATGTGTGTTCTCCGGCACCGTGTCGCAGAAACTTTCGTCGATCACCAGCAGCGCCCGCCCCCCCGGTGGTTCGTCCGCGCCGTCCCAGATTGCACCCGTCGGGTTGTCGGGGTGAACGATGACGCGGGCCTCTGCCGGGTCTGCCGGGTCAGGGCCGGTTTCCCACCCGGCGGCCCCGAAGGCGGCGGCGTGTTCGTTATAGGTGGGGGCGTCGATTCTGACCCGCGCCGGGGGCATCAGCGCCGGAATGCGTGCAATCGCGGCAGAGGCACCGGGCACGGGCAGAATGTCGGCGGCCTGCGGGACACGCCAGAAGCGCCGGGCAGCATCTGCCACGGCCTCGGTCGCGCCCCGATCCGGCAGCGCCGTCCACGTGCTCGCAGACAGGGGCGGCAGCGGATAGGGCACGGGGTTGATACCGGTTGACAGATCAATCCAGTCCGCCCGCCGCCCGCCGTAACGGGCAATGGCGGCATCCAGCGCGCCCCCGTGATCGCGCGCGGGCGTCATTCGGCCTTTGGCAATGGCGGATGGCGGGTGATGAAATGCCCCTTTACCGGTTGCGGCCACTGCCGGAAGGGAACCTGCCCGGTCTCGCTGATTGCGTGGAGCCTTGCATATTCGACAATGCCCTCTGCCGCGTCGTCGGTGGGGGCGAAACGCCCCAGCGTATAGCTGAGCTTGCCCGCGCCCTGAATGGCGACATTGCAGCTATGGGTGCAGCCCATCAGACAGGACACGCGCCGCGTCCGCACAGTGCCGCCCGCGCGCGCCTCGATCAGTTCGGCCAGCGCCTCGCCGTCGGTCGGCGCGCCAGAGGCCGCATCCCAGCCCTCGCGCTTGCAGGTGTCGCAGATGGTGATCCAGGTGGTCATGGCGGGCCTTTCGGTGGTGCAATCGGGGTCATCAGGAAAACCTCTGTATATTGGCCCGGTCGGGCAGCCGCATGCCCGGGCGGGCGCTTTCTCCGGCATTCCAAATTGGCGATGGTCTTGCCATAAAGTCCATACGCCCCAACAGGCTGATGCGTTAAAAGCGCCTGCCGGGGGGCAGGCAGGCGCTGCCCGGCGTTCCGCCGGGCGGACTGTTTGGTTGCCAATGCGCCATTATGCAGAGGTCTTTCAAGCGGATTCGGCCCGGAAGTTCAAGCGCCCGTTGCGGGGGGCCGGGCCAAAGGCGGGGCTACTCCGCCGCCTCCGGCACAAAGCCCCGTCTGATCATATCCGCCGGCAGAACCGGATAATCGCCCGAAAAACAGGCGTCACAATATTGCGGACAGGACGGATTGCGCCCGTTCGCCTCCCCCACCGCACGATACAGGCCGTCAAGCGAGATGAACCGCAGGCTGTTCACCCCCAGATGGTCGCGCATTTCCTCGGCACTCATCCGCGCCGCCAGCAGGCTCTCGCGGTCCGGCGTATCGACCCCGTAGAAACAGGGCCACGCGGTGGGGGGCGAGGCGATGCGGAAATGCACTTCGCGCGCACCGGCATCAAGGATCATGTCCTTGATCTTGCGGCTGGTGGTGCCGCGCACAACGCTGTCATCCACCAGCACCACCCGCTTGCCCCGGATCAGCGCCCGGTTCACGTTGAGCTTGAGCCGCACCCCCATGTTGCGGATTTGCTCGGTCGGCTCGATGAAGGTGCGGCCCATATACTGGTTGCGGATGATCCCCATCGCATAGGGGATACCGCTTTCCTGGCTATAGCCGATTGCCGCCGGGGTGCCGCTGTCCGGCACCGGACAGACAAGATCAGCCTGAACCGCCGCCTCGCGCGCCAGCTCCACCCCGATCTGGCGGCGGGTCTCATAAACCGAACGCCCGCCGATGATCGAATCGGGACGGGAAAAGTAGACATGCTCGAAAATGCAGAACCGCGGGGGTTTTGGCTGAAAGGGGCGGAAGGTCTCGACACCCCTGCCGGTGATCACCACCATCTCGCCGGGGGCAATCTCGCGCACGAAATCAGCACCGATTATATCGAGCGCGCAGGTCTCGGAACTCAGCGCCCAGCCCTCGCCGATCCGGCCCAGAACCAGCGGACGCACACCCAGCGGGTCGCGCACCCCGATCAGCTTGGTGCGGGTCATGGCGACCACCGAAAACGCGCCATCCACCCGGCAGAGCGCATCCTTCATCCGCTCCGGGATCGTGGCCCCGGTGCCGCGCGCCATCAGGTGAATGATGCACTCACTGTCCGAAGCGGACTGAAAGATCGAGCCGCGCTCAATCAGATAGCGCCGCAGCGCCTCGGCATTGGTGATATTGCCGTTATGGGCAATCGCCGCCCCGCCCATGGCGAACTCGCCAAAGAAGGGCTGCACGTCGCGGATGACCGCGCCCTTGGACCCGGCGGTCGAATAGCGCACATGCCCGATGGACAGCGCGCCGGGCAGGGTGTCCATCAGCCCGGCCTTGGTGAAGTTGTCGCGCACATAGCCGAACCGCCGGGCAGAGTTGAAACCGTGGTCGGGGTGATAGGCGACGATGCCGCCTGCCTCCTGCCCCCGGTGTTGCAGCGCATGAAGGCCAAGCGCGACGAAATTCGCCGCGTCCGCAACGCCGATCACGCCGAAGACGCCGCATTCCTCTTTCAGCTTGTCGTCGTCGAACGGGTGGTTCGGGAGCATTTCAGGCATGTTCGCTGACGGTCCGCCCCCCATTGGCAGAAAAGATGCCCCCTGATACCTGCATTCGGCGGCGCTGTCATCAGAGGATCGCGGCTTCCGTGCAGGGCATGACCCGGAACACCGGCAGCGCGCCCGCAATCAGACCTCTTCGCACACGACAACGAAGGTGTTGAACCGCTCTTGCAGCCAACCGGGGATGTTTTCCGGCAACCGTTCGCTGATCTCTGCGCGCAGGGTGTCGAAAATCGCCGCCGTGCGGCTGTCTTCGATCACCGGAACACTGTCCCCGGTCACGGTAAACTCATAGACCATCAGCGCGACCACAACCAGAAGCGCCCCGCGCACCACCCCGAACAAAAAGCCCAAACCCTGATCCATCCCGGCCAGCACCGAATTTCGCACCAGACCGGAAAAGAACGGGGTGAAGATCGACATTATGATCAGACCGGCAACCATCACCACCGCGAAACTCGCCAGCAGCGCCAGCTCGCACTGATCACCGAGGAAGTCGCTCAGGACCGGCACGGAAACAAGAAACGGGCGCACCTCATCGGCAAAAAGATAGCCGATGGCGATGGCGGCAACCCAACCGCCGATGGCAAGCGCCTCGCGCGCGAAACCGCGCGCATAGGCCAGAAACGCCGACAGAATGATCAGAATGGCGGCAATGCCGTCGATGATGGTAAAGCCTTCCATGCCTTTACTCCTGTTTCAGGGACTGCCCGGCCCCGAATATCTTCTCAACAAAGGTTTTCAAGTCCGTTATCTTTTTCACCTTCAGACCGGTTTTGCCACCGGTTTTACTGCGTTCCGGGGCGATTGCCGCCGAAAACCCGAGCTTTTGCGCCTCTTTCAGCCTGTTTTCCGTCTGACCGACGGGCCTCAGCCCCCCCGATAGGCTAACTTCGCCGAAAACCACAGTGTCGGATTGCAGGGCGGTGTCTTTCCGCGCCGAAAGTAGCGCCGCGGCAACAGCCAGATCAGCCGCCGGTTCAGAGATTTTCATGCCCCCGGCGACGTTTAGATAGACATCCAGACCGGCAAAGGAAATCCCGCAGCGCGCATCAAGAACCGCCAGAATCATTGCCAGGCGGCCACTGTCCCAGCCGACGACGGTGCGCCGGGGCTGCGCGTGGGGTGTCGGCGCAACCAGGGCCTGAAGCTCCACCAGCATCGGCCTTGTGCCCTCGACCCCGGCAAAGACGACCGAACCGGGGGCCGGGGTGTCGCGTTCGGGCAGGAACAGCGCCGAGGGGTTTTCAACCTGCCTCAGCCCGCCCTCGGTCATCTCAAAGACGCCGATCTCATCCGCCGGGCCAAAGCGATTCTTGACCGCGCGCAGGATGCGGAACGGGTGGCCGCGCTCGCCCTCGAAATAGAGCACGGTATCAACCATGTGTTCGACCACGCGCGGCCCGGCGATCTGGCCGTCCTTGGTGACATGGCCGACCAGAATGACCGCAGTGCCGTTGCGCTTGGCGAAACTCGTCAGGTCATGGGCGGCGGCGCGCACCTGTGCGACCGAGCCGGGGGCAGAGCCGACATGATCCGTCCACATGGTCTGAATCGAATCAATGATGGCGACATCGGGCTTTTCCGCGGCAAGCGTCGTCAGGATGTCGCGCAGCCCGGTTTCCGCCCCCAGCCTGACCGGGGCCTGCTCCAGCCCCAGACGCCGGGCGCGCATCTGTATCTGCGCGCTGGCTTCCTCGCCGGAAATGTAGAGGGTGTTCAGCCCCTGCGCGGCGAAACGCGCCCCGGCCTGCAACAGAAGGGTCGATTTGCCGATCCCCGGATCGCCGCCGACAAGGATGGCCGAGGCCGGGACCAGCCCGCCGCCCAGAACACGGTCAAGCTCGGCAATGCCCGAGCCGGTGCGCGGCGGCGGGGTTTCGGCGGTGGCAAGGTCGGTCAGGGAGACTTTGGTGCCGCGCGCGCCGGACGGTGTTTTGGCCGACGGGCCGGTGGACAGCGGGACTTCCTCGGCAATCGTGTTCCACTCACCGCACGCATCGCAGCGCCCGGACCATTTGCCGTGGACCGCGCCGCAGGCATTGCAGGAGAAGAACGACTGTTTTGCCATGCTGTCTTGTGACGCACCCGCCATGTGCGCGCAAGCCCCCGGGGTGATCGAGGGGGGCGCGCCACCTCACCCCATTGAGGGCTGAGGCGGCGCGGCCCGGTCTTGCGACCGGGCGGGGCGTTTTGGGGGCAATACACCCTTATCCGCGGATAAGCCTCAACCTTACCCGCGGATAAGGCACTGCCCAATTTGCCGGGACAGATGCGCGAACAGCCGAAAGGCCGCGTCCGGCCCGCACGGGTAGGCGCGAACGCGCCGCCCCGTGGGGGGGCGGGTCGGCG
>JPPB01000314.1 GCA_001483205.1 alpha proteobacterium 3107 | reverse complement strand
CCGTTTCCGAGACGGGCCTCACCCCACGGCGGGCGCTTCGCTTCCGCCGGGCCGGGCGCTGCCCTCACCGGTCTTGTGAAACCCGTTGCCCATATCCCCGCCGGACCCGGACATCATGCACAAATCTTTGCCGGAGCATCACTCCAGCGCCAGCCTTTCAAGCCGTGACGCCGCCTGCCGCAGTTTGGGCAGATGGTTCACCAGCCCGCCCAGATCATGGCGCTGAACGGGGGCATGAATCGACAATGTGGTCAGCAACCTGCCCTGATCATCCCGGACCGCCACCGCCATCGCGGCCATGCCGTCCATAAACTCCTCATCATCCGTCGAATAGCCCCGTTCCCGGGTTGCGGTGATTTCCTGCACCAGCGCCCCGGGCGTGGTCAGGGTCTGCCTCGTGCGCCGTTCCAGCGCAATCGCCGACAGCAACCGCCGCAGCTTTTCCGCCCTCAGCGATGACATATACATCTTGCCGCTGGCCGTGCAGTGAAACGGAACCTGCGTGCCGACCGGCAACTGGATGCGCAGGGGCCAGTGGGTTTCAACCCGGTCGATATAGACCATGCCGTCCCGGTCCGGCGCGGCCAGATTACAGGTCTCGCCCACGTCCCCGGCCAGCGCCTTCAGGATGCGCAGCCGCTCGGCCCGTACCCGTTGCGACGACAGCGTGTTGATCGACAGCCTGCGCATCCGCCGCCCCGGTCCGTAAGACCGCCCGTCGATGTCCCGCTGAAAAAACCCCTCGGCCTCTGCCGTGGCCAGCAGGCGATGCACCGTCGGTTTCGGCAGGTTGAGCGCATCACACAGCGCCGAGGGGGTCACCGGCGCACCGGCTTTGGCGACCTTTTCCAACAGCAGAAGCAGCCGCAGACTGGTCGGGATTTGCCTCTTTGATTCCGGGGCGTGGTCTTCGGGCATCAGGTCACTCTACCGGTCCGGCAGCAGCAACAGCGCCAGTTCAGGCGTCAGCGACACCAGCACCCACACACCGATCAGCGCCGCCAGATAGGGCACCGTATAGCGAAGCAGGCGGAAATAGGGCACACCGGTCACGCCGGAGGCCACATAAAGGTTCAACCCGTAGGGCGGGGTGATAAAGCCGATGGACGCCCCCACCAGAAAGATCACCGAGAAATGGATCGGGTCAATCCCGACCAGGGTGGCAATCGGCGCAAGGATCGGGGCGAGGATAATGGTCACCGGCAGGCTCTCCAGCACCATGCCGGAGAAGAAGACAATCGCCATCGAGGTGAAAAGCACCGCATGATAGCCGCCCATTGAGGTCACGAAATCGCCGATCACCTGCTGCGCGCCCAACAGAGACAATATCTGCTGCATCACCACCGAAATGGCGATCAGCGGGGCCAGTATGCCGGTAATCTGGGCCGAGCGCATGGTGATAGAGGGAATTTCGGGGATGGTGAAACCTTCGACCGCGATCATCTCGGCAAAGGATTTGTCCTCGGGCGGCCTGTCCCCGCCCGACCGCAAAACCCGGTTCACCGGAAAGCTGATCAGCCCGGCCAGAATGCAGAAACCGACCGTGACGCCCGCCGCCTCGGTGGGGGAGAACTTGCCGGTATAGATGCCCCACAGCACCAGCCCGATGGCGAAAAACCCCAGCCAGGCTCCGAAAGCGGTCTTCAGCACACGGTTGATCCGCAACGGGATCAGGTTGCCCCAGCCGTTCATCCGGCAGATGATCCAGCAAGCGGCCTGCATCCCGATCACCATCAGCGCACCGGGAATGATCCCGGCGAGGAAAAGATCGGATATTGGCAGGTTCAGCAGGAAACCGTAGACGATGAAGATGATTGAGGGCGGAATGATGATCCCCACCGTGCCGCCCGCCGCCGCGGTTGCCGCCGAGAATCGCTCGTCATAGCCGCCTTTGACCATTTCCGGGTGCAGCATAGAGCCGATGGTCGCTGTCGTCGCCGAGTTTGACCCCGAGATTGCGGCGAACAGCCCGCAGGCCCCGAGGCTTGCCATCGCCAGCCCCCCCCGAAGCCAGCCAAGACAGGCATAGGCGAAATCGCTGAGCCGCCGGGCAATGCCGGAGCGGTTGATCAGGTCTCCGGTCAGGATGAACAGCGGCATTGCCAGCAGCGCAAAGCCCTTGTTGAACACGTTCAAAAGCTCTGCGCCCATATTGTCGAGCGTCAGCCCCAGAACAAAGGAACAGCCGATCACCCAATAGGCAATCACCAGCAGAACCGGCACCCCAAGCATAAAGAACGCCGTGACGCCAATCGAAATGAGCATAATCCAGGTGCCGTCCGCCATCAGTCTGCTCCGATCACAGCTTGCCGGATCAGGGGCGCGCCCGAGTGCCAGTTGCGCAGATCATCGGCGAGATTCTCGAATATGCGGGCGGCCATCAGCAGGAATGCAATCGGGGCCGACAACAGAAACCACCATTGCATCACGTTGTCGGTGCCCAGAACAATCTGGAAATTAGAGGCCGACAGGGCCACCAGACGGGTGGTGGTGACAACGACGATGACGGCAAAACCCAGCCACAGAACGGCGTCGAGCAACAGGCATCCCAACTGTCCCGCCCTTGGCATCCGGCTGCGAAATTCCGAAAAGCTCAAGTGCGTTCTGAGCCGCACGTTATAGGTGGCCCCGAACCAGGCCATGATCATAAACAACAGCGGCGGCACGGTGGTGGACCATGGTTCCTGATTGAAAAACACGAACCGGTCAATCACCCCCCAAAAGATAATCAGCGCTGTTGCCAGGTAACTGCCGACCATCACCGTGCGCTCCAGGTGGCGCTCGATAAACGGGACAGCGCGATACAGCAGCATGATCAGCAGACCGCCCGCTATTGTGGCGACCGTGCCCGCATACCAGGCCGCGTTGCTTTTCAGCGCAGTGCGGATTTCAAAGGAATCCCCCGATGCGAAGGCCCCGAGTATCGCGCCGGTGTCAGACAGGAGTGACATCTTCGCCCTTTCGTGTTTTTTCGCATTCGCCATACAAAAAGACCGGCCCCGTCACGCAGGGCCGGTCCGATCCTACACCGTGTTTCAGCCTTTCCACCAGCGGCGCGGCTCGACATTTTCAGGCAGCATCTCCTTGTCCACCTCGCGGGCGATGTCATAAATCGCCTGATAGGTGTCGATCCCGCCGGCCCAGCCATCAAGACGTTCGCGCCACTCTTCCCAAAGCTGCGGCTGAAATTCGGGGCTGCACATCTCTTCGGCCTTGCGCACTTCGGCTGCGTCAAGGAATGCCGGGCGGACATTGTTTTCGACAAAGATCGTGCCGGGCAGTTGCGGGTCGCTGAAGCCCACGGTTTTGACCAGTGCGGCCTCATTCGCGGCCTGCACATGGGCCTGCGCCCAATAGGCCGATTCCATCACCGCATCCTGCAAATCACCGCTGAGGCTGTCGAAAACCGACGCGCTCATCGAGGTATGTTCGGTGCCGCAGAAGAACTTCAGATCAACCGACTGGCTGACCACCGGCGACATGTTCGCATAGGCGACGGCACTGGCCCAGGTTTCGGCCCCGTCGATCAGGCCCTGCTTGAGGCCGTCGAGGGTTTCCTCCCATGCCACAGGCACCGGGTTGAGGTTGAGCGCCTGCATCGCAATCCGCCCGAGCTGGGTGCCCGTGACCCGGTTCTTGGTGCCGAACAACTCTTCCAGCCGGGTAACGGTTGGCCTGTCCTCCCAACCAAGGCCCAACTGGATGCCGCGCAACTCGCAATGGCTGAACAGGAATTTCAGCCCGTGGCGTTTCTCCAGCGGTTCGCGCAGGATTTCCCCGCTCTTCGGGTGATACAGGAAATGATACTGAGCGGCCCGGCCCGGAAACACGAACGCATAATCAAGCACGTTCAGATAGGGCGCACCCCCGGCGGAGTTCTGGGTCGAGGCGGCGTAAATATCGACAATCCCCTGCTGGGTTTTTTCGACACAGGAAAGCTGGCCGCAAATCTGGTTGTCGCCGATGAACTCGATGCGGATTTCGCCATCGGTCCGGGCCTCAAGGTCGCGGGCAAATTCCAGCGCACCGGCGCGTTCGATCAGCAGGTTGCGGGCGTTGAACCCGGCGGCCCCGAATTTCAGCGAATGCCGGGCTTCTTTGGCAAAGCGCTTTTCATAGGTCGATTCGGCGGCCCGGGTGAGATTCCCCACACTCATCGCCCCGCCAAAGGTTCCGGCGGCCAGCAATGTGGAGCTGAGGCCGTAAGTCCCTGCCACACGGAATAAATCCCGGCGCGAGATACGGCTAAGGTTTTCTGACAATCCCATGGTTTCCTCCCATTCGTGATTTATTGAGACATTCCGTCTCAAAAACACTATATTGTCTTTTGTGGTTTGACCAGTTTTTTTACGGGAAAAGGGGGCACAACACCGTGGAAGCGGATTTTATCATCATCGGAGCGGGGTCAGCGGGCTGTGTTCTGGCCAACAGGCTGAGCACTGACCCCGGTGCGCGCGTCGTCCTGCTTGAGGCGGGCGGCAAGGATACCAGCCCCTGGATTCACATCCCCGTCGGCTACTTCAAGACAATGCACAACCCGTCGGTCGATTGGTGCTACCGGACTGAACCTGATCCGGGGCTGAACGGGCGGTCAATCGACTGGCCGCGCGGCAAGGTGCTGGGCGGGTCGTCCTCGCTCAACGGGTTGCTCTATGTGCGCGGCCAGAAAGAGGATTATGACCGCTGGCGGCAGATGGGCAATACCGGCTGGGGGTGGGACGATGTTCTGCCGCTTTTCAGGCGGTCAGAACGCAATGAGCGCGGCGCGGACGAGTATCATGGCGGCGACGGGCCGCTTGCGGTCTCTGACATGCGCATTCAGCGTCCGGTCTGCGATGCCTGGGTCGCGGCGGCGCAGGCGGCGGGCTATCCCTTCAACCCCGACTATAACGGCAAGACCCAGGAAGGGGTGTCGTATTTTCAGCTCACCACCCGCAATGGCCGCCGTTGCAGCGCCGCCGTCGCCTATCTGAACCCGGTAAAGTCCCGGCAGAACCTGCGGATCATCACCCATGCGCTGGTGGAGCGGATAGAGCTTGACGGCAGGCGCGCCACCGGGGTGCGCTATCTTGATCGCGGCGGCAACAGCCGGACCATCCGCGCCCGGCGCGAGATCATCCTGTCGGCAGGCGCAATCGGTTCCCCGCAAATCCTCATGCTTTCGGGGATCGGCGCGCCGGATCATCTGTCAGAGGCCGGGATCGGCCTGCACCATGACCTGCCGGGTGTCGGGCAGAATTTGCAGGACCACCTTCAGGCGCGGCTGGTTTACAAATGCAATGAGCCGACGCTGAACGATGAGGTGCGCAGCATCCCGAACCAGATGCGCATCGCCCTGAAATATGCGCTGTTCCGCGCCGGGCCGATGACCATGGCGGCCTCGCTCGCGACCGGGTTTTTCAGGACCGGGCCGGAGGTGGCCACCCCCGACATCCAGTTTCATGTTCAGCCGTGGTCGGCGGACAGTCCGGGCGAGGGCGTGCATCCCTTTTCCGCCTTCACCATGTCGGTGTGCCAGCTTCGCCCGGAGAGCCGGGGGGAAATTCGCCTGGCCGGTCCCTGTCCGCGGGCGTATCCGAAGATCATCCCGCGCTATCTTTCGACCGGGACCGATTGCCGGACCATTGTCGAGGGGGTCAGGGTTGCGCGCCGTATCGCCCGCCACGCGCCCCTGTCTTCAAAGATTTCCGAGGAGTTCCGCCCCCCGGCCGCCCTCGGGATGGATGATTATGAGGGCACTCTTGATTGGGCGCGCGACAATTCCGCGTCGATCTATCACCCGGCGGGGACGTGCAGGATGGGGTCAGGCCCGGATGCGGTGGTGGATGCCGGGCTGAAGGTTCACGGCATTGGCGGCCTGCGGGTGGCGGATTGTTCGATCATGCCGGAGATCGTTTCCGGCAATACCAATGCCCCGGCGATAATGATCGGCGAGAAGGCATCGGATTTGATTCTGGACGGCCCGGCCTGATGGCATATCGGCGGTTGTCCTGTCCCGCCCGGTAAGGGGGGCTTATCCGCGGATAAGGGTGTGCGTTCGGGGCGGGCGTTTCCGAGACGGGCCTCACACCTCAAAAGACCTCTGCATATTGGCGCGTCGGCCCCCAAATCGTCCGTCCGGTCGCAAGACCGGGCAGCGCCCGCCCCGCCCCTTGGCGGGCGCTTTGCACCCGCCGGGCCGGGCGCTGCCCTTCGGACGGGGCGCGCATCTGTTCCGGCAAGGGGGGCGGCGGCTTATCCGCGGATAAGGGCAGCATTGCTGACATATTGGCCCCGCCGGGCGGACGGGTTGGCCGCTAATATGCCACTATTCAGATAAATTATCCATATATTTCAAATAGTTAATCTGTTTTGAGCACCTTCCGGGCGGCACAGACCGGCCCCGACACGCCATTATGTAAGCGCTTTCATCCCCGCTGTAAGCGCTTTCATCCCTGCCCCCCGCTCACCTCACCGCCTCAATCGGCCCCTCGGCGCGCCCGTGGATGAACTGGTCCAGATACGGATCACCGCTTTCGGACATCCCGCTCACCGGGCCGGTCCAGCGGATTGTCCCGTCATGCAGCATCGCCACCCGGTCGGCGATGGCACGCACCGAGGACATATCATGGGTGATGGTCATCGCCGTCGCCCCCATCTCCACCACGATCTCGCGGATCAGGTCATTGATGACCCCGGCCATGATCGGGTCCAGCCCGGTGGTGGGTTCGTCGAAAAAGATGATCTCCGGCTCTGCCGCAATCGCCCGCGCAAGGCCGACGCGCTTTTGCATTCCGCCCGACAGCTCGGCGGGGTAGAGGTCCGCCGTTTCTGCCTTCAGCCCCACCCGGCGCAGCTTGCTGATCGCAATCTCGCGGGCCTCTGCCGCCGGTTTTCGCAGAGAGCCGCGCAACAGCCGGAACGCCACATTCTGCCAGACGGGCAGGGAATCGAACAGCGCGCCGCCCTGAAACAGCATCCCGAACCGGGCGAGAAAGGCGTCGCGCTCGGCCTGTGCCGTATCCTGCCCGTCCAGCGTGATCGTGCCGCCATCGGGCACAACCAGCCCCAGAATGCACTTGAGCAGCACCGATTTGCCGGTGCCGGAGCCGCCGATGATCACCATGCTTTCGCCCTTGGGCACGGTCAGATCGATCCCTTGCAGGACTTTCTTTGGCCCGAACGCCTTGTGGATGTCGCGAAGCCCGATCATGCGGAAAAGAACAGTTCAGTCAGCAGATAGTTGGCGGCGAGGATCAGCACGGCGGCGGCAACGACCGAGGCTTTGGTGGCCCGGCCCACGCCCTGCGCGCCCCGGCCCGAGTGCATCCCGTAAAAGCACCCCATCAGGGCGGCGAGAAAGCCGAACACCGCGCCCTTGACCAGGCTTGAGGCCACATCCTGCGCCTCAATGAAATCGACCGTGTTCTGCAAATAGGTCGCCGGGTTGAAATCCAGCCGCCCGGTGCTGACCATATACCCGCCCATGACGCCGATGACATCGCCGATCCCCACCAGAACCGGCACCGCGATCAGCCCGGCAAGCACCCGTGGCGCGGTGAGGTATTTCATCGGGTGGGTCGAGAGCGTGACCAGGGCGTCGATCTGCTCTGTCACCTTCATCGTTGCGATCTCGGCGGCGATCGAGGACGTGACCCGCGCCGCGATCATCAGGCCGACCAGCACCGGGCCAAGTTCTCGCACCATGCCGACGGCGACAATCCGGGGCACCACCGCCTCGGCATTGAACCGCGCGCCGCCGGAATAGATTTGCAGCGCCAGCGCGCCGCCGGTGAAAAACGCGGTCAGGCCCACGACCGGAAGGCTGAAATACCCCACCGAGAGCAGGGCCTGGCCCAGCTCTTTCGGATAGAACGGTGGCCGGAATATGTGCGATATGGCCTGGGCGGCAAAGATTGTCACCCGTCCGACCGCGGCCAGAAACGCCATCACCGAGCGCCCGAGTGCGGCAAGCAGGCTGAGGGCGCGGCTCATGCCCGGTCCCCCACATAGCGGCGGCTGTAGCGCCCCCCGAGCGCGGTCAGCACCTCATACCCGATGGTCCCGGCCGTGCGGGCAAGGGCATCGACGGTCTGTGTGCCGTTCAGAATCTCCAGATGCTCCGGCGCATGGTCAAGACGGGTGACATCCACCCCGATCAGGTCCATCGAGATACGCCCGACAGCCGGGCAGGCCGTGCCGTCCGCCCATAGCGACAGCCCGTTGCCCATGGCGCGGAACAGCCCGTCGGCATATCCGGCAGAGACGGTGGCGATGCGGGCGGGGGTTCCGGCCTGCCATGTGTTGCCGTAGCCCACGGTTTCGCCGGGGGCCAGGTCTCGCACCTGAATGACCGGGATTGAGAGCGCGACGACCGG
>JPPB01000313.1 GCA_001483205.1 alpha proteobacterium 3107 | reverse complement strand
GGCGCGAACGCGCCGCCCCGTGGGGGGGCGGGACGGCGCGGCCCGGTCTTGCGACCGGGCGGGGTCAGGAACAAAACTTGGACTCAAAATCCGGGCGTCAGGCTTTATATCAGGGCCATCGCCAATGTAGACTATCGTGAAAAGCGCCCGCCCAGGCAGGCGGCTGCCCGTCTTAGCCCTGCCCCCGTCCCTATCTGCGCAGGGGATCGGCGGGATACACCCCCAGCAGCGAAACATGCGAGGAGAAATAGTCGAGCTCCTCCAACGCCAGCCGCACATTGCGATCATCGGGGTGGCCCTCGATGTCGGCATAGAACTGGGTGGCCGAGAAAGACCCGTCCACCATATAGCTTTCGAGCTTGGTCATATTGACGCCATTGGTGGCGAACCCGCCCATCGCCTTGTAAAGCGCCGCCGGAATATTGCGGACCCGGAACACAAAGCTGGTCATCATCCGCCCGCTGCCCCGGCGTTTCAGGTCAGCCTCGCACGACATGATCAGAAAGCGCGTCGTATTGTCGCCCTCGTCCTCTATATTATGCGCCCGCGCCTCCAGCCCGTTGATCTCGCCCGCCAGCTCAGAGGCCAGCGCCGCGACCGTCGGGTCTGCCCGCTCTGCAACCATCTTTGCCGACCCTGCGGTGTCCGGGCCGGTGACGCGATGAATGGCGTTTTCCATCAGAAAGCTCCGGCATTGGCCCAAAAGCACCGGGTGGCTTATCGCCGTCCTGATCTGATCAAGCGGGGTGCCCGGAACGACCAACAGGCTGATATGAACGCGCAAAAACGCCTCATCAACGATATGCAGGCCGGAATCGGGTAGCAGATGATGGATGTCCGCCACCCGCCCGTAGGTTGAGTTTTCCACCGGCACCATCGCCAGGTCCGCCGCGCCTGAGCGCACCGCCTCTATCGTGTCCTCAAAGGTGCGGCAGGGCAGAACCTCCATATCCGGGCGCGCCTTGCGGCAGGCCTCGTGCGAATAGGCCCCCGGTTCCCCCTGAAAGGCTATCTTGCCGGTCATATTGCCGCGTCTCCTGTTTTTCGCCCAAAAAGGGGGCATCACCGGGCTAACTATATCTTGCGAAACCGGGGCGGAAGCGGATAGATAGCCCGAACATCGGAACGATACGGAACGCGGCATGTTCGACACAATGACGTTCACGAAGGTTCTCGGCGGTTTCTGCGGGGCGCTGCTGCTGTTTATGCTGGTCGGCTGGGGGGGTGAGACGCTCTATCACACCGGCGGCGGACACGGGCACGGGGAAGACACCCATGGCGACGCCTACCCGATTGAGGTGGCGGCCACTGACACCGTGGAAGAGGCCGAAGAAGGCCCCGGCCTTGCCGAGCTTATGGCCGTGGCTGATCCGGCCAAGGGAGAGCGCGCCTTTCGCAAATGCCGGGCCTGTCACGCGGTTGAAGACGGCAAGAACGGCACCGGCCCGCATCTGTTCGGCATTGTTGGCCGCCCGGTTGCATCGGTGGCCGCGTTTGGCGGATATTCCGAAACCCTTGCCGGGCTGGGGGGCGAATGGACAGCCGAGGCCCTGGACGGATTCATCGAAAACCCGAAAGCCTATGCGCCCGGCACCAATATGAGCTTTAAGGGCATCGACAAGGTTGAGGAACGTGCGAATCTGATCGCCTATCTGCAATCTTTCGGCAACTGAACCGGGCGAAACCGGCCCTGATCACGCCGGGTCGCGCCGAATCACGGATATGAAACTTGCATGTTTGCCACCGTCATTTAGGGTGATGCGCAACTGATCGCGGCAAAACCCGACACGGAGGTTCACATGGCCCATCGCCTTTTCGTCAGAAACGCAGGAAATTTCGCGCGCGTCTGTCTGCTGTCACTTTTTGTCCTGTTGCCCGCAGGGGCCGCACAGACGCAGGAAGACATGATCCGCAGCCATGGCTATAACTTCTTTGGCGAACTCAGTTACCCAGCCGATTTCCCGCACTACGCTTATGTGAACCCTGACGCGCCCAAGGGCGGCGAGATTTCGGTCTGGGCGTCGGGGACGTTCGATTCGATGAACCCCTATTCGCGCAAGGGCCGCCCCGGGCGGTTTTCGTGGATCATGTATGAAAGCCTGCTGGGGGATGCTCCGTCGGATACGGTGGGCGAGTATTACGGGCTGTTGGCCGAAAGCCTGGAATATCCGCCATCAAAGGAATGGGTGATCTTTTACATGCGGCCAGAGGCGCGGTTTTCCGACGGAACGCCGCTGACGGCCCATGATGTGGTGTTCAGCCACAACCTGTTTCTGGAACAGGGCCTGCCGTCTTATGCCCAGGCGGTGTCGCGCCGGGTGCTGTCGGCAGAGGCGCTGGATGACCATACGGTGAAATTCACTTTTGCCACCGATCTTGATTCCCGGCGCAGCCTGATTGATCAGGTCGGCAGCACCCCGGTCTTTTCCCGCAAATGGTATGAGGAAACCGGCGCGCGGCTGGATGAATCGCGGCTGACCGCCAGCCCCGGCTCTGCCCCCTATATGCTGGCCGAATATGACATCAACCGCCGGATTGTCTATCGCCGCAACCCCGATTACTGGGGCAATGACCTGCCGATCAACCGGGGACGGCACAATTTCGATGAAATTCGGGTCGAGTATTTTGCCGATGACGCGGCGGCGTTTGAGGCCTTCAAGGCCGGGGAATACACGTTCCGGTCTGAAAACAGTTCCAAGAAATGGGCATCGGGATACGAATTTCCGGCCATCGAAAAGGGTTTTGTCATGCGCGAGACTCTGCCGGACGGCAGCCCGCCGACCCCATCGGGCTTTGTCTTTAACCTTGCCCGGCCCCAGTTTCACGACAAGCGGGTGCGCGAGGCAATGGCGCTGGCCTATAATTTCGAGTGGACCAATGAAACCCTGCAATACGGGTTGTTCCGGCCCCGCAGTTCCTTTGCTCAGGACACCCATTTGCAGGCCACAGGTCTGCCCGAGGGTGCGGAGCGCGCCCTGTTCGAGTCCCTGGGGGAGCTCGCGCCCGAGGACATTCTGAGCACCGAACCGGTCAGCGCCCACAGCTCCCGCCCCTTGCGGGCGCTTGACCGGGGCAATCTGCGCAAGGCGCTGGCGCTGTTCGGGGCCGCCGGGTGGACCGTCGGCGATGACGGGATGATGCGCAACGGCGATGGTCAGACACTGGAGGGCGAGTTCATCCTGCCCTCAAACGGCTCTGACACCATGGAAGCCATTACCGAGGCCTATGTGCAGAACCTGCGCACCATGGGCGTGAATGCGCGGATCGACAAGATTGACCCGTCGCAATTCACCCTGCGCCGCCGTGACCGCGACTATGACCTTATCTTCAGCAGCTATGCGGCGTTTCTTGAGGCCGGGATCGGGCTGCGCCAGCGGTTCGGGTCTCGCGAGGCCGAATTTAGCCTGTTCAACCCGGCCGGTCTTGCCAGCCCGCTGGTGGATGAGATCATCACGAGGGCGCTTGAAACCACCACCCGCGCCGATCAGGATGTGGCGCTGACGGCGCTCGACCGGGTGCTGCGATACGAACGTTTCATGGTTCCGACATGGTATCGGGCAGAGCACTGGGTTGCCTATTACGACATGTATGAATACCCCGATGTCCTGCCGCCCTATGATACCGGGGTGCTGGATTTCTGGTGGTTCAACCCCGAAAAGGCCGAGGCGCTGCGCGCCGCGGGCGCGTTCCGCTAACGATCCGGCGCAGGAAACCGGCGGCATGGGTGCCTATATTCTCAGGCGGTTGTTCCTGATTATCCCGACGCTGATCGGGATTATGGTGATCAATTTCGCCCTGATCCAATTCGTCCCCGGCGGGCCGGTTGAACAGGCGCTGGCGCGGCTTGAGGGACAGGGGGATGTGTTCGAGGGCTTTGCCGGGGGGGATGACGGCGGCGAGGCCTTGGGCGAGGAAACCTATATCGGCGCGCGCGGCCTTCCGGCGGAATTTATCGCCGAGCTGGAAAAGGAATTTGGCTTTGACAAGCCGCCGCTTGAACGCTTCCTGAACATGATGTGGAACTATCTGCGGTTTGATTTCGGCGAAAGCTATTTCCGCTCTATCAGCGTCATTGATCTGGTGATCGAGAAGATGCCAGTGTCGATCACCCTTGGCCTGTGGTCAACGCTCATCGCTTATCTGGTGTCGATCCCCCTGGGCATCCGCAAGGCAGTGCGTGACGGCAGCCGGTTCGATACCTGGACTTCCGGCACGATCATTGTCGCCTATGCCATCCCCGGCTTTCTGTTCGCGATCCTGCTGCTGGTGCTGTTCGCCGGAGGGTCATACTGGAAGATTTTCCCGTTGCGCGGCCTGACATCGGACGGGTGGGAAGACCTGAGCCTGATCGGCAAGGTGCTTGATTACTTCTGGCATATCGCGTTGCCGGTTCTGGCGGGCACGATTTCATCCTTTGCCACGCTGACGCTGCTGACCAAAAACTCCTTTCTTGATGAGATCAGAAAGCATTATGTGATGACGGCGCGGGCAAAGGGGCTGGCAGAGCGCCGCGTGCTCTATGGCCATGTCTTCCGCAATGCGATGCTGATCGTGATTGCCGGTTTCCCGTCGCTGTTTGTCGGTGTGTTTTTCGGCGGGTCGCTGATTATCGAGACGCTGTTTTCGCTTGACGGGCTGGGGCGGCTGGGGTTCGAGGCCGCGGTGGAACGGGATTATCCGGTTATGTTCGGCACCCTTTACGCCTTTGGCCTGCTGGGTCTTCTGGTCAATATCCTGTCGGACCTGATGTATGTGTTCATCGACCCGCGGATCGACTTTGAATCGAGGAAGGTGTGATGCGGCTGTCCCCCCTCAACCGGCGACGCTGGCGCAATTTCCGCTCGAATGCGCGGGCGTTCTGGTCGCTGGTGATTTTTTGCGCCCTTTTCGGCATGTCGCTGTTTGCGGAGTTCATTGCCAATGACAAGCCGATCCTGGTCAAGTTCAGGGGAGAGCTGTATGTGCCGATCTTCAATTTCTATCCCGAAACCACCTTTGGCGGCGATTTGCCGGTCGAGGCCGCCTATGCCTATGAGGATGTGCAGTGCCTGATCATCACCGGGGGAGAGCAAACATGCTGGGACGATCCGGTGGCGGTGATTGCGGACGCAGGCGACGGGGTGGTTGACGGGCGGCAAATCAGCCGGGGCTGGTTGCTTTGGCCGCCGATCCCCTATTCCTATGACACCATCGTCGATATTCCGGGGGCTGCGCCCTCGGCCCCGGACGGCAACAACCTGCTTGGCACTGATGACACCAAACGCGACGTGCTGGCGCGGGTGATATACGGGTTCCGGCTGTCGATCCTCTATACGCTGATCGTGACCTCGGTTGCCTCTGTGCTCGGGGTCATCGCGGGCGCGGTGCAGGGGTTTTTCGGCGGCCTGATTGACCTGATCTTTCAGCGCCTGCTGGAAATCTGGGGCGCGATGCCGTCCATCTATATCATCATCATCCTGTTTGCCATTCTCGGGCGCGGATTCTGGATACTGGTCGGCATATCCATCCTGTTCGGCTGGCCCGCGCTGGTGGCGGTGGTTCGGGCGGAGTTTCTGCGCGCCCGCAATTTTGAATATGTGCGCGCCGCCCGTGCGCTTGGGGTGTCAAACCGGACGATCATGTTCCGCCACATGCTGCCCAATGCGATGGTCGCCACGCTGACCTTTCTGCCCTTTATCGTCACCGGCGCAATCGGCACCCTGGCGACGCTCGATTTTCTGGGGTTCGGCCTGCCGTCCTCGGCCCCGTCGCTGGGGGAACTGACACTTCAGGCAAAGCAGAACCTGCAAGCCCCGTGGCTGGGCTTCACCGCCTTCTTTGTCTATGCGATCATGCTGTCGCTTCTGGTTTTCATCTTTGAGGGCGTGCGCGACGCCTTTGACCCCAGAAAGACCTTTCAATGAACGATGTGCTTGAGGTCGAAAACCTGTCGGTCCGCTTTCGGCAGGACGGGCAGGACACCATAGCGGTCAGGGATGCTTCGTTTCGCGTCGGCAAGGGGGAAACCGTCGCCATCGTCGGCGAGTCCGGTTCGGGCAAATCGGTCTCGGCCCTGTCCACCGTGGGCCTTTTGCCGGACAACGCGCGGGTTCAGGGGTCTGCCAGATATATGGGCGAGGAGCTGATCGGCGCTGACGAGGCCACGTTGCGCCGCATCCGGGGCAACGACATCAGCTTTGTGTTTCAGGAGCCGATGACATCGCTCAACCCGCTGCACACTCTGGAAAAGCAAATATCGGAAAGCCTGATGATTCATCAGGGCCTGTCGGGGAAGGAGGCGCGCACGCGGGTCATGGCGCTTTTGGACAGGGTGGGGATACGCGACCCGGAAAGCCGCCTGGCCTCTTACCCGCATCAGCTCTCGGGCGGGCAGCGCCAGCGGGTGATGATTGCCATGGCGCTGGCCAATGAACCGGCGTTGCTGATCGCTGATGAACCGACGACCGCGCTTGACGTGACCATTCAGGCGCAGATTCTGGAGCTGCTGGCAGAGCTGAAGCGGGCCGGGAAGCTCAGCCTTCTGTTCATTACCCATGATCTTGGCGTCGTGCGCAGGATCGCCGACCGGGTGTATGTGATCGAGAAGGGGGTGATTGTCGAGCACGGTGCCACCGCCGGAATTTTTGAAAATCCGCAGCACCCCTATACCCGGGCCCTGCTGGCGGCAGAACCATCAGGGCGAACGGAACCGGTGCCGGACGACGCAGAGGAAATCCTGCGCACCGATAATCTGCGCATCTGGTTTCCGGTTCAGCGCGGGTTTCTGCGCCGCACCGTCGGGCATGTGAAAGCGGTGAACGGAGCGACGGTTTCTGTCCGGCGGGGTGAGACGCTCGGCATCGTCGGCGAATCCGGCTCGGGCAAGACGACGCTGGCCCTGGGGATCATGCGGCTGATCCGCTCTGACGGGCCGGTGGCGTTTTGCGGGCGCGGGATAGACGGGTTGTCCGGGCGCGGACTGCGCGACCTGCGCCGCCACATGCAGATCGTGTTTCAGGATCCGTTCGGGTCTCTGTCCCCGCGCATGTCGGCGATGCAGATCATTTCCGAGGGGCTGGGTGTGCATGGTCTGGGCGCGGGCGAGGACATGCGCGCGCGCGTCGCCGGGATTATGGAGGAAGTCGGCCTTGATCCGGCGACCATGGATCGTTATCCGCATGAGTTTTCCGGCGGCCAGCGCCAGAGGATCGCGATTGCGCGGGCAATGATCCTGCGCCCCGGACTTGTGGTGCTGGATGAGCCGACCTCGGCGCTCGACCGGACCGTGCAGGTTCAGATCGTGGGGCTGTTGCGGGATTTGCAGCAGAGGCACGGGCTGGCGTTCCTGTTCATCAGCCATGATCTGAAAATGGTGCGGGCGCTGGCGCATAAGGTGATCGTGATGAAAGAGGGCGATGTGGTGGAGACCGGGAGCCGGGATCAGGTTTTCGACAATCCGCAGACGGACTACACCCGCGCGCTGATGGCGGCGGCGTTTGACCTGACCGTTCGTGCGCGGGGGGCGGTCAGTGAGTAGGGCGTAGGGCGCGGGGGCCGTGCGAATTTGAGTATTTGAGCAACTTGACCGGATTGGCGGTGCGGGTTAACCGTGTAGTGCGCCGCAGGGGATGCAGCCGATGCCTGAGAACGTCACAAACGAACTGCTGCTTGAGCATCTCAAGCGGATTCAAAACATGCTGTCGCGGCATGGTGAACGGCTTGATGATTTGCGGGCTGATGTGACCTCGGTCAAGGCCGATCTCGCAACGGTCAAGGCTGACATGGCAACCATGACCGGGCGTATGGACCGGGTGGAAGCGCGCCTTGACCGCATTGAACGCCGCCTTGATCTGGCGGAAGCGCCCGCCGAATAGGAAAGCACGGGGGAAGACCTCTGCATATTGACTGAGCCGGGCGGCCGCCTGCCTGAGCAGGCGCTTGCCCCCGATAGTCCGAATTGGCGATGGTTTTTCCATAAAATTCCATATTTTTCAATTAGTTGATGATTTCAGAGCGCCTGCCGGACGTCATGCCATAATATGTCAGCAGTACTGCCCTTATCCGCGGGTAAGCGCCCCCCGCGCCGGGCTGTTCGCGCCTCTGCTCCGGCCAACCATCCGCCCGGCCCAGGCCAATAGGTCAGCAGTACTGCCCTTATCCGCGGGTAAGCGGCCCCCCTCGCCGGGCTGTTCGGGCATCTGTCCCGGCAAACCGTCCGCCCGACCCAAGCAAATATGTCAGCAGTACTGACCTTATCCGCGGGTAAGCGCCCCCCTTGCCGGGCCGGACGCGCTTCTGTTCCGGCAAACCATCCGCCCGGCCCGGCGGAAGCGAAGCGCCCGCCATGGGGTGAGGCCCGTCCCGGAAACGGTCCGGGGGACCGTTTCAGGGCCGAACGGGCGGAGCCCTATGG
>JPPB01000312.1 GCA_001483205.1 alpha proteobacterium 3107 | reverse complement strand
CGATAGGTCGGGTCGCCCTCGACCTCACCCGCCACATTGTTCATGGTGGTCACGGCCTCGACCGGATAGCCGCCCGCCGCCGACTCCGCCGACAGCATGATCGCATCCGCACCCTCATAGATCGCGGTGGCAACGTCGGAAACCTCGGCACGGGTCGGCACCGGGCTTTCGATCATCGATTCCAGCATCTGGGTCGCCACGATCACCGGCTTGGCGGCCCGGCGGCAGGCCCGGGTCAGGCGTTTCTGGATCGGCGGCACATTCTGCACCGGCAGCTCCACCCCCAGATCGCCGCGCGCAACCATGATGCCGTCGGACGCCTCCAGAATCTCATCAAAGCTCTTCACCGCCGCAGGCTTTTCGATCTTGGACAGAATCGCCGCGCGCCCCCCGGCCAGTGCGCGGGCTTCCTCTACATCCGATGCCCGCTGCACGAAAGACAGGGCCAGCCAGTCCACCCCCAGCCCGCAGACAAATTCCAGATCACTGCGGTCCTTTTCCGACAAGGCGGCAAGGGGCAGCACCACATCGGGCACATTCACCCCCTTGCGGTCAGAGATCACCCCGCCGACCTCAACCACGCAATCGGCATAATCCGCGCCGCACCCGGCCACCCGCAGGCGAATCTTGCCGTCATTGACCAGAAGCGTCGCGCCGGGTTTCAGGGCCTCGAAGATTTCCCCGTGCGGCAGGTGAACGCGGGTCGCATCCCCCGCCGCCGGGTCGAGATCAAACCGGAACCCCTGCCCTTCCTCCAGCGTCTCCGCGTCATTGGCGAAAACACCGCAGCGCAGTTTCGGCCCCTGAAGGTCGGCCAGGATTGCAATCGGATAGCCCAGATCGCGCTCCACCTGACGAATGATCCGGTGCCGGTGGCTGATTTCTGACTGATCCCCATGGCTCATGTTGAGGCGAAAGACATCGGCCCCGGCCTCGGACAGGGCGCGGACCGTCTGATAATCATCGGATGCCGGGCCAAGGGTGGCGACAATCTTGACGTTTCGCTGGCGTCTCATACCTTGTGTCGCTCCTTTGTGCTTGCTCTTGCCGGGCCACCGGTTTTATGGCGCATTTTATCCACACCGGCAACTGGCGCTTTGCGGCGCGCTGATATAGGGAAGGCTGGTTCAGAAACGCGACATTCGGATGACATTCCAAAAACCCGACACATATCCGCCCTATCGCATTATCGGCGCGCGTCGCGCCGGGCGTTGGATGGTGACCTGCGACCATGCCGCCAACACGGTGCCGGTGTGGATCAACGGCGGCGATCTGGGGATCGGGGCCGGGGATATGGCGCGTCACATTGCCTATGACGTGGGTGCGGCGGGGGTGGCGCGGGCGCTTGCCGGGCGGCTGGGTGCCCCGGCGGTTCTGTGCGGTTTTTCCCGTCTGGTGATTGACCCGAACCGGGCCGAGAATGACCCGACTCTGGTGATGAAACTGTCCGACGGGGCGATCATCCCGGCGAATCGCCATGTGGACGCAGCAGAGCGCGAACGGCGGCTGAATGCTTTTTACCGCCCCTATCACCGGGCGGTCGCCGAGGCGCTGGCGGCGCGGCACTCCCCGGTGATGGTGGCGGTCCACAGCTTTACACCGCAGCTTGCCGGTCGTGCGCCCCGCCCCTGGCATGTGGGGTTGCTCTATGGCGACGATACGCGGCTTGCCTTGCCCCTTCTTGAGCGGCTGCGGGCCGAGCCTGACCTTTGCGTCGGTGCGAATGAGCCTTACAGCGGGCATCTGGAGGGCGATTCGATCAACCGACACGCGATCCGCAACGGCCACCCGAACGTGATGATCGAGATTCGCAACGACCTGATTGCAAACGGGGCGCGGCAAGCGGCCTGGGCCGCACGGCTGGCCCCGATGCTGAAGGACGCACTGGCTGCCGCCGGGGCGTGACCGGAGCGTGACCAAATTCTTGGCCAGAGGAGAACGACAATGGACGAAAAGACCACAACGGAACTGGAGGCCGCCGCCTTTCGCCGCCTGCGCGATCACCTGGCCGCCCGGCCCGAGGTGCAGAATATCGACCTGATGAACCTGGCCGGTTTCTGCCGCAACTGCCTGTCGCGCTGGTATCAGGAGGCCGCGAATGCGCGCGGCATCGCGATGACAAAGGACGAAGGGCGAGAGGCGTTCTATGGCATGGCCTATGAGGAATGGAAACGGCGGTTTCAGGGGCAAGCGACGGAAGCGCAGAAAGCCGCGTTCGCCCGGTCTCACGGCTGATCTTTCCCGGTAAAGGCACCCCGATGCGGATCAGAGACGCCCGGCGCGCGGACATCCCGACCATCGCGGCAATCTGGAACCTGTTCATCCGCGACAGTGCGGCGACTTTCGACAGCACCGAGCGCACCCCCGACACACTGGCACAGATTATCCGCGACAGGCGATCAGCGGGGGGGTGTTTTCTGGTGGCAGAGACAGACAGACAGGTCTGCGGCTTCGCCTGTTACGGCCCGTTTCGCGGCGGCTCCGGTTGTGGCTCCGGCTATCGCCACACCTTTGAGCACACGCTCTATGTCGCGCCAAAGGCCGCGGGGCGGGGGGCAGGCCGCGCCCTCATCCGCGCCATCGAAGACCACGCCCGCAGGCGGGGCGGGCATACCATCTTTGCCGGGGTCAGTGCCGAAAACACCGACAGCATCGCCTTTCACCGGCGCATGGGATATGCCGAGGCCGCGCGGCTTTGCAAAGTCGGACGGAAATTCGATCGCTGGCACGATCTGATCCTGATGCAGAAATTTCTCTGATTTCGTCTTACAGGCGTGCGCCGGGCGGGGTAAAGTCGGCCCATGTCGGTCTGGGTCCGCATATCAAAGGCGCTGGAGGCACTGGCAAAGGGCGAGAGCCTGTCGGCGGTGTTCGACCTGCTGCGCACACCACCCGAACGGTCGGTCGCCTTCACCATCGCCGTGATCGCGCTCGGCGCAAAGATGGCCAAGGCCGATGGCCGGGTCACCCGCGACGAGGTGACGGCGTTCCGGGAGGTATTTCACATCGCCCCCGAAGACGAAGCGCAGGCGGCGAAGGTCTTCAACCTTGCCCGGCGGGATGTGGCGGGCTTTCGGGACTATGCCGGGCGCATCAGCCGGATGTTCCGCAGCGAAGACCGCACCCTGTGCTATCTGCTGGAGGGGCTGTTTCATATCGCGATGGCCGATGGCGAATACCACCCGAAAGAGGACGACTTCCTGCATCAGGTGGCAGAGATTTTCGGCATGGATGAGGCGACCTTTCGCGGCCTGCGCACCCGTTTTGTGCCGGATGCAGAGCCTGACCCATACGCGGTGCTGGGGGCCTCGCCGGAGATGGCGACAGAGGATATTCGCCGCCTCTGGCGACAGTTGATCCGGGAGCACCACCCCGATCTGGTGATGGCGTGCGGTGTGCCGGAGGAGGCGGTGAAGCTCGCCGAGGCACGGGCGATGGCGATTAACCGGGCGTGGGAAGAGATCAGGGCAAGCCGCGCGGCATGAGGGGGGAGGCCTGTCCCTGAAAAGACCTCTGCATTTTGACCGAGCCGGGCAGCCGCCTGCCTGAGCAGGCGCTTTTCTCGACAGCCCGCATTGGCGATGGCTTTCCCATAAAATCCATACGCTTCGGCTTATTGAGGCGTTTTGAGCGCCTGCCGGGGGGCAGGCAGGCGCTGCTTGGGCAGCAAGCGCCGGGCGGGACATTTGGGGGGCGATACAGCCTTATACAGAGGTCTTCTATATTACCCGCCGGTCTTGAAGGCGCGCGCCGGACATGCTCTTATCAGTGGCATGAGAATGCTCGTGACTATCGCGCTTGCCGCAGGGGTGGCGGCCTCGGTGGCCGGAGCCGGGGAAGAGACCGGCGGCCCCGATCTGCTTGAGGACGGCGCGAAGGCCCTCATCCGCCGCCTGATGGAAGAGATGATCACCGCCCTTGATGATCCGGACGGGCCGGGTGGTCCGGGCAGGCTGGCCGATGACATGACCGCAGCGCTGGAGGAACTGCGCGCACTGATCGGCGGGATGACAACCTATCACCTGCCGGAGATGTTGCCGAGCGGCGACATCATCATCCGCCGCAGGATACCCTTGCAGGTTGCCCCGCCGCATAATGACGGAGAGACGGAGATATAGAGCGGTTTCCCGCGATATGGCCGGGGTGTGGCCTGAGAACCGTGAATTGATTTCAATTTCCGAACCTGATCCTGTCTGGTGGCGACGTGAGCACGGATGATCCGAAAGGCAGCGCCCGGCCCGGCGGAAGCGAAGCGCCCGCCATGGGGCGGGGCGGGCGCTGCCCGGCGCAAGCGCCGGGCGGACGGTTTGGCTGGCGATGCGCCATTATGCAGAGGTCTTGACAAGGACGCACCAGCGGAATTTCAATGAAGAGACCTTTGCATAAGGGTGCATCGCTCCCCAAATATCCCGCCCGGTCGCAAGACCGGGCCGCGTCGTCTCACCCCTCAATGGGGTGGGGCGGCGCGCCCCTATCGGCCCCCGGTCTTCACGACAACCTCAACCCCCAGAGAACCGGCCAGCGAATCCAGCCGCGCCCGTGCCACCTCGCCGAAAAGCGGCACCGCCGCCGCCGACAGCCTCAGCTCAAGCCGTTTCTTTCCGGGATAAAGTTTCAGCGCCGCCATGCCGGACGGGTTCTCGACCGAAAACATCGCCCCGAACCGCATCGCCTTGCCCAAAATCTCGGCATCCCGGATTTCGCGCTCTGACAACAGGCCGAAAAGCGGCTGAAACTGGCTGTTCTCTCGGCTGTTCTTATAGCGATGCAGCAGGGCAAGCCCCAGAAATACCCGCTCCTGATGGCGCAGCCCCCCCAGATTGGCGCGGGTGGCGTTGTCAAAACAGACCTCAGCCCGATAATCGGGATGTGCCCGCCATGTCACATCATGCAGCAGACAAGCAGCCTTGATCAACCGGCGCCGGCCCGCGCCCGCCCTGCGAAACAGCGGCCTGATGAATGTATGCAGCGCCTTGCCGAAACCGGGAATGCGGGCATCCCGCACCTCGGCAAACCGGCAGGCCTCCAGCAGCGGGTCGCGCCTGCGCAACCGCTCAGGCATCTGTTCATAGAGCAGGCCCTCGCGGATACCGTAGGCAGAGACGGCAATATCGCGCGGCCTGTAGGCGCGGATCAGCTCCCCCAGCACCAGCGCCGCATGAGGAACAAGCGCCATCCGGGCCTGCGACGTGCCGGTCTCTGCGCGCAGCTCTTCCGGATCACGGGTGCGGATATACCGCGCCGTGGCACTGACGGATTTCGCCGTCATCCGGTATTCGTGCAAAACCGTCAAAGGATAATCGCGCCGCATCATGTCCAGCCGGGCAAAGGCGCGCCATGAGCCACCGACCAGAAACAGCCGCCCGTGTTTCGGCGGCAACTGCGCCGTCAGGTCATGCAGGACCGCGCGGATATGCGCCTTTGCCCCCTTTCTGCCGCCGCTGATGTCCTTGAGCTTCAGCGTCCCCAGCGGAGAGGTGAGCCGCGCGCCGACCTCGCCGTCTGAGACCTCGGCCAGTTCCATCGACGCGCCGCCCATGTCGCAGACCATGCCCCTGGCCTCGGGCCAGCCCAAAAGCACCCCCTGGGCTGACAGCCGCGCCTCTTCCCGCCCGTCGATGACGTGAATCCGCAGGCCGGTTTCGCGTTCGGCCTCGGCACAGAAATCGGGGCCGTCCGCGGCCTCGCGCACCGCAGCGGTGGCAACGACCGTCAGCGCACCCGCGTCCATGCTGCGCGCCAAAAGCTGAAACCGGCGGATCGCGTGCAGCGCCCGTTCACGCCCCAGAGGGTTCAGCCGCCCGGTTTCGGACAGGCCCTCGCCCAGGGCGCACATGATCTTTTCGTTGAAGAAATAGGCCGGGCTGCGGGCGGCCCCGTCAAACACCACCAGACGCACGGAGTTCGACCCGATGTCCACTACCCCCACCCGCGCCAGTGCCCGCGCCGACGGGTCTTCAAAAATCGGCTGATCGAAAGGATCCCACTGATCCGCCACTGGTTCGCCCTTGCCGTTCATGCACCCCCCGCAGTTTTCGCCCTACTGTGCCTTACTGTGCCTTACTGTGCCGCCTGTGCCCTCTGTGCCGTGCCGCCCGATGCCGGGTCAATCACCGGAATGGGTCAGTTTCGGCACATCCGACGCCCCCGCTGTCCCCCGCCCCGACAGTGAAGGATTTTCCATAAAGAAACGATGACAACTGAAGGGCCGGTCGGTTTCCGAAAACGCCGGGCGGGTAAAGGTGCCCTCCGGCGACATGATCCAGCTTTGCGCCTCATCCGCAAGGTTGGCGGCCATGATCTGGCTGACGATCTGTGCCTTGACGGTCGGGTTCGTCGCCTCGATCAGCGTCTCGACCCGGCGGTTGAGGTTACGCCCCATCCAGTCAGCCGACGATATATAGACCCGCGCCTTGCGGGACGGCAGGGCATGGCCGTTGCCGAAACAGACAATGCGGGAATGTTCCAGAAATCGCCCGACGATGGACTTCACCCGGATGTTTTCCGAAAGCCCCCGGATGCCGGGGCGCAGGCCACAGATACCGCGCACGACAAGGCTGATCCTGACCCCCGCCTGCCCGGCGGCATAAAGCGCGTCGATCACATCCGGGTCAATCAGCGAGTTCATCTTTGCCCATATCTCGGCGGGTCTGCCATTTGCGGCGTGCTCTGCCTCTGCCGCGATCCGCGCCAGAAGCTCGGTTTTCAGCGTGATCGGCGAGATTGACAGATTCTCCAGCGCCTCGGGCTGAGCATAGCCGGACAAATAGTTGAACACCCTGGTTGCGTCGCGCCCCAGTGCCGGGTCACAGGTAAAGAGCGACAGATCGGTATAGATGCGGGCGGTGATCGGGTGATAATTGCCGGTGCCGTAATGGGTATAGATCACCAGTTGCTCGCCCTCCCGCCGGACCACGGTCGAGATTTTGGCGTGGGTCTTGTAGTTGATAAATCCATAGACCACATGCGCGCCCGCGCGCTCCAGACGCCGGGACTGGCGGATATTCGCGGCCTCGTCGAACCGGGCCTTGAGTTCCACCAGCGCGGTGACGGATTTGCCCGCCTCTGCCGCCTCGCACAGCGCATCGACGATCGGGCTGTCGCGCGAGGTGCGATAGAGGGTCTGCTTGATCGCCACCACATCCGGGTCGCGCGCCGCCTGGGTCAGAAAACGCACCACCATGTCGAAGGTTTCATAGGGGTGATGCAACAGCATGTCCTTTTGCCGGATCGCCGCGAACATGTCGCCATCATGGTCCTGCACCCGCTCCGGCACCCGTGGCGTAAAGGGCGGCCACAAAAGATCACTGCGATGGTCGAGCACCAGCTCTTTCAGATCGGCAACCCCGATCATGCCCTCTATTTCGACCATTTCGTTCTCGGTCGCGGGCAGTTCCTCCATGATTCGCGCCCGCAACCCCTCGGGCGCACCCGCCGAAATCTTCAGCCGGATCACATGACCCCGGCGGCGGCGTTTCAGGGCAACCTCAAATTCCCGCACCAAATCTTCGGCCTCGTCCTCGACCTCCAGATCGCTGTCGCGCAGGACGCGGAAGGTGCAGTAGCCTTTGGTTCTGTAGCCGGGGAAAATCGCCTTCAGATGCAGCAGCAGCAATTCCTCCAGCGGCAGGAAACGCTCCCGGCCATTTTCCGACGGCAGGGCGATGAAGCGGTCAATCTGTTGCGGGACCGGCAACAGCGCCTCCAGCGGGCGCTTGTCGGATTTGCGCTCCAGATGCAGGGCCAGGGCAAAGCCCGCGTTCGGGATGAACGGAAACGGGTGCGCCGGGTCAATGGCCAGCGGCGAAAGCACCGGAAACACCTGGGTCAGGAAATGCTGTTCCAGACAGGTCTTGTCGGCCCGGCTCAGGTCGGCGCGGGTCAGAATGACAAGGCCCGCCTGCTCCATCTCCTGGCGCAGCACGTTCCAGATTTGTTGCTGGCGCTCCATCAGGTTGCGGGCGTCGGCGTTGATCAGGACAAGCTGTTCGGTCGGCGACAGCCCGTCCGCCGCCGGGGTCTGGTTGCCGGACAGGGCCAGTTCGCGCAGACCGGCAACGCGAACGGTGTAAAACTCATCCAGATTGGTGGCCGAGATCGACAGGAACCGCAGCCGCTCCAGCAGCGGAATCCGCGGGTTCCGGGCCTCTTCCAGCACCCGCCAGTTGAACCCCAGCCAACTGAGTTCACGGTTGAAGAACCGTTTCGGCCCGGCAAAGGCGTCCTCGGGCAGGGTGACCGCCTCGGGGAATGGTGCTTTCAGAAAGTCGGTCTGTGTCATGCGACCCTTTTCCGCAGATGTCCCGGCAGGGGAAGGGCCGTTATACCCGAGTTATGGATAAAGCCAAAGCAAGTCATCGGGAAGACCCTCTGCATAGAGACCTCTGCATGATGGCGTATCGGTGGCCAACCTGTCCCGCCCGGCGGAACGCCGGGCAGCGCCTTGGGCTCCGCCCGTTCGGCCCTGAAACGGTCCACCGGA
>JPPB01000311.1 GCA_001483205.1 alpha proteobacterium 3107 | reverse complement strand
GGTTATTTCGGCGGGGCTGGTCTATCCGAACGGGGCGGGGTCGGGGGCCGCCGGGGACAGCGCCGCATCCGGGGACGGGGCGGGGGCGGGTGACGAGCCGCCAAACCCGCCGGGGCCGATCCTTCCGCCACGCTGAGACCTGTGCATATGGCCTGAGCACTGCAAAATGGCCTCTGCATAAGGGCGTATCGCCCCACAAATGCCCGGCCCGGCGGAGCTGCCCGAGCAACGCCCGGACAGGATCAGAGTTTGAGTATATGATCAATTTTACGTCGTCACGCCATAAAACCTTACCCGCGGATAAGCCGTGATCCCTGTGCCTGCGCGCCGTTTCCCGGCGGGGTCAGTCGGGATCAGGTTTCGTCGTCGTCCTCGTCCTCGCCATCATCTTCCGGCAGATTGAAGAAACTGTCGGCATCGACGATGGCGTCCTCTTTCTCCTGCCCTGCACTGTCGCCGGACAGGCTAAAGGTCTCCAGCCCCTCAATCGCGGTCGGAAATCTCGGCTCCGTCGGCATTTCCAGCGACTGCTCGGTCGAGACCAGCTTGCGCCGCTCTTCATCCGACATGACGCTCCGGGCCTGCTTGCCCCCGGCGGCTTTCTGCACCACCAGGTCAAGCTCTGACTGCTTGCACAGCCCCAGCGCCACCGGATCGACCGGCTGAATGTTCTGGATGTTCCAGTGCGTGCGGTCGCGGACCGACTGGATGGTGGTCTTGGTTGTGCCGACCAGCCTGGAAATCTGCCCGTCGGACAGCTCGGGGTGAAACTTCACCAGCCACAGGATGGCCGCCGGGCGGTCCTGACGCTTGGACAGCGGGGTATAGCGCGGGCCGCGGCGCTTTTCCTCGCCCACCGCTGCGGGGTTGAATTTCAGCTTCAGCCGGTGCAACTGATCGTTTTCGGCGCTGGTGATCTCTTCCTGGGTCAACTGGTTGTTGGCGATGGGATCAAAACCCTTGACGCCGCCCGCCACGTCTCCGTCGGCAATGCCCTGAATTTCCAGTTCGTGCATCCCGACGAAATCGGCAATCTGCTTGAAACTGATTGTCGTGTTGTCCACCAGCCAGACGGCGGTTGCTTTTGCCATGATCGGTTTGGCCATGGGTTATCTCCTTGACGCATCTTCCCCCGGCCCCTGTCGGGGCAGCCCCGGATGTGGCCTGGGGCGCGGATTTCCGTTGTTCGGGAACGTGCCTGTCATATATTGCGCCCGGCGGAAAGAGGAAAGAGCAAATGCTCACCCCCTGCCCTGACGGTTATCGAGGCCCTCTTGCCGCAACAGCGCGGCCAGCCCCGCCCGATAGGTCGGATATTCGAGCACAACGCCGAGTTCCGTCTTGATGCGGTCATTGCGGACCCGTTTGGAATCGGCATAGAAGCTGCGGGCCATCGGGGGCATCTCTGCGGTGGCAAAATCTTCCTCGGGCGGTGGCGGCAGGCCCAAAAGCGCCGCTGCATGGGCGATGACCTCTTGCGGCGGGGCCGGGTCATCATCGCATAGATTATAGATCGCGCCGGGGTTCGGGCACCTGACCGAAGCATGAAGAACACCGGCTATATCATTGACATGTATGCGTGAAAAAACCTGCCCCGGTTTGATGATCCGCCGGGCCTTGCCGCTCAGCAGCTTGGCGAACGGCCCCCGGCCCGGCCCGTAGATGCCCGCAAGCCGAAAGATATGCAGCGGCAGCCCGGTCTGTTGCGCGAGCCGCTGCCAATCTGCCTCGGCCTCTACCCGCAACCGTGCGCGCGCGGTTGTCGGCGCGGGCGGGGTGGCCTCATCCACCCATCCGCCGCCGTGGTCGCCATAGACGCCGGTGGTGGACAGATAGCCCAGCCATTCGATATGCCCCGCCGCCGCCCGCCGGGCCAGCGCGTCGCGCCATTCGGCCAGAACCGGGTCGCCGCTTGCGGTGGGGGCGGCAGAGATCAGCACATGGGTCGCCCTGTCGATGAAGGGCGCGGGGTCGCCGTCGCCGGGCCAGATCACCGGTGTCACGCCCTCGGCCCGCAGGCGCGCGGCTTTGGCAGCAGAGCGGGTTGTTCCGGCCACGCTCCACCCCTGCCCGAGCAACCGGCGCGCGAATGCCCGGGCCGAGAACCCATGACCGAAGGAAAACAGATATGCCATCGGGCAACCCTGACCCGGAATCGCGGCGCGGGCAATGTTTTTGTGCGGGGGATTATATGCGACGCCAGTGCGTGCGCCCGATGCGATTGGCGCAAGTTTTGGTATGGTCGTCGTGTCACACCTCATCTTGTAGCGGCTTGTAAACATCCGCAAACCCGTTCATTCTGATATTCAGCCCGGAGAGGGGGGGGACAATGGCCAACAGAGGCGAAAGAAAAGGGTCAAACGATGCCTGACTGGGCGGCAAACACACCGTGGTGGGTCGTCTTCGGCCTGACCGTGACATTGCTTTTGACCCTCTTCAAGATCGCCCGGTGGAGCGCCAGCAAGGATAATCGACTGGGAAGTCTGGAAAAACTTGTGGCGGAAATTCGGGAAGACATCAAAAAGATATTCAACCGCCTGCCGGCACCGACATCTGTGCAGGCAAACAGCCCGGTCAGCCTGAGCGAATTTGGCGAGAAAATATCAAGCAGGCTGTCCGTCAGGGCGTGGGCGGCCCGCGAAGCCCTAAGTCTTGTGGATGAGGCGCGGGGAAAGGAAGAATTTGAGATCTTCGAGACCTGCGTTGCGCATGTGAAGGCCCGGCTTGAAGCCGATGAAGAGTTAGACAAGGCAGTGCGCGCCGGAGCCTATGAACTCGGCACCGAACCGGAGCAAATTCGGAAAGTCTATGAAGTTGAGTTGCCGGATGAGGTTTTGCGACTGATTGAGCAGGCGGCCTAACCCGCCGCCAAGCCCCGATACCATCGCCGCATACCCCCCGCCCTTCCGCCTTTCACCCGCCAATGGTTTGCGCTAAACCCCGCCTGTCCGCCCCCGGACAGATACGCAAAACACAGGAAAGGCCCGAAATGGGATACAAGGTCGTTGTCGCCGGTGCCACGGGAAATGTGGGCCGCGAAATGCTGAACATTCTGGCGGAACGCCTGTTCCCCGCCGACGAAATCGCCGCGCTGGCCTCGCGCCGGTCGCTCGGCACCGAGGTCGGCTTTGGCGACAAAACCCTGACCACGCGCGACCTTGACACGTTCGATTTCACCGGCTGGGACATCGCTCTGTTCGCCATCGGCTCGGACGCGACAAAGCAATACGCCCCCCGCGCCGCCGCCGCCGGGTGTCTGGTGATCGACAACTCATCGCTTTACCGCTATGATTCGCGCATCCCGCTGATCGTGCCGGAAGTGAACTCCGAGGCCATCACCGGCTATCGCAACAAGATGATTATCGCCAACCCCAACTGCTCGACCGCGCAGATGGTGGTGGCGCTGAAACCGCTGCATGACCGCGCCCGGATCAGGCGGGTCGTTGTCTCTACCTATCAGTCGGTTTCGGGATCGGGCAAGCAGGCGATTGACGAGCTGTGGGATCAGACCAAGGGCGTCTATGTGCCGGGGCAGGACGTGGCCCCGTCGGTCTATCCGAAACAGATCGCCTTTAACGTGATCCCCCATATCGACGCTTTTCTGGAAGACGGCCAGACACGGGAAGAATGGAAAATGGCCGCCGAGACCCGGAAAATCGTTGATCCCGCGATTGAGGTCACCGCCACTTGTGTGCGCGTGCCGGTCTTTGTCGGCCATTCCGAGGCCGTCAATATCGAGTTCGAGGAGTTTCTTGATGAGGACGAGGCGCGTGATATTCTGCGCGAAGCCCCCGGCATCATGGTGATCGACAAGCGCGAGGCGGGCGGGTATGTCACCCCGGTTGAATGCGTCGGCGATTTCGCCACCTTTGTCAGCCGCATTCGTCAGGATACGACGGTCGAAAACGGCCTGAACCTGTGGTGCGTGTCCGATAATCTGCGCAAGGGGGCGGCGCTGAACGCGGTTCAGATTGCCGAGCTTTACGGGCGCGAGATACTGAAAAAGGGATAAGCCGCCCTGCCCCGTTGCCGCTGTGCGGTATCTGTGGCAAGAATGTCCCGACCCACACCAGCCGCGCGAGGTTCGCGATGAAAGACTATGCCACCCGCCGCAGGATCATGGTCGATACCCAGATCAGACCGGCGGATGTCACCAGATTTCCGGTTCTGGAGGCGATGCTCTCGGTCGAGCGAGAGGCATATCTGCCCGATGACCGCCGGGAAATGGCCTATATCGACGGCAATATCGACCTTGGGGGCGGCCGGGTCGTGCTCGAGCCGCGCACCTTTGCAAAGATGTTGCAGGCGCTGGGGATCGGGCCGGACGAAACCGTGCTCGATATTGGCTGCGCCTTTGGCTATTCGTCGGCGGTGATCGAGCGTCTGGCCGATGTGGTTGTGGCGGTGGAGGAAGACGCAGAGATGGCGGCAGAGGCGCAATCCACCCTTTCGACCTATGGCGCGGACAGTGCCGCCGTGGTCGAGGGCGCGCTGGCCGGGGGCGCGACCAGACACGGGCCGTATGATGTGATGGTGATTGAGGGCGGGGTAGAGCAGGTGCCCGAGGCCCTGACCGCTCAACTGAAGGACGGCGGGCGCATTGCCGCGCTGTTCATGGAGGGCGCTGTGGGGGCGGTCTCTGTCGGCTATCTGAACAGTGGTCATGTGACATGGCGTCATGCCTTCAATGCCTCGGCCCCTGTTCTGCCTGGGTTTGCAAAAGAGGTCGGGTTTTCGCTATGAAAAGACCTCTGCATATTGGCGCGTCAGTGGCCAAACCGTCCGCCCGGTGCTTGCACCGGGCAGCGCCTGCCGGGGGGCAGGCAGGCGGCTGCCCGGCTCGGTCAATATGCAGGGGGCTTATGACAGATATGTTCCGGGTCATTGATCAAAGCCATGCGGAGGGTCAGATGCGCATCGGTCGTTTTTGGAAAGGCATCAGGGCGGGCGCGCTGGCCTGCGCTGTCGGCGCGGGGGGGGGCGGAGCTGCCGGGGCCGAAACCCTGACGGATGCGCTGATCATGGCGTATCAGAACAGCGGGCTGCTGGAGCAGAATCGCGCCCTGTTGCGGGCCGCCGACGAAGATGTGGCCTCGGCTGTCTCTGCCGTCCGGCCCGTCATCCGCTATTTCGCCAATTCGGACTATGCGCTCAACACACCGCAATCCGGCGCTGACCGGCTGACCACCACCGTGGGGCTGACCGCAGAACTCACCCTGTTCGACTTTGGCCGCAACCAACTGGCAATCGACGCGGCACGGGAAACCGTCATGGCGGCGCGCGAAGGGCTGATCGGTGTCGAACAGCAGGTTCTTCTGCGCGCGGTCGGGGCCTATATGTCGGTGCGGCGGGAAACCGAATTTGTCCGCCTGCGTGAAAACAATGTGCGGCTGATTTCGCAGGAGCTGCAAGCGGCGCAGGACCGGTTTGAGGTCGGCGAAGTCACGCGCACCGATGTTGCGCTGGCCGAATCGCGTCTGGCTTCTGCGCGGGCCGGGCTGGCGGCGACAAAAGGCGCGCTCGCACAGGCGCGCGAGGAATACCGTGCCGCAATCGGGCAGTATCCGGGCGCGCTTGCCGCCGCCCCTGCCCGTCCGCAAACCGCCGGGTCGCTGGAGGAAGCGCAGGCAAATGCCCGGCGCAACCACCCGGATGTGCGGCGCGCGCAGCGAGAGGTCACCGTGACCGACCTGAACCAGCAGCGGATAGGGACCGCCAAGCTGCCTTCGCTGTCGCTGACCGGGCGTGCTTCGCTTGATGCAAACGGCAACCGGAATGGTTCCGTGGGGGTGCAGATCGGCGGCACCCTCTATCAGGGCGGGCAGTTGAAATCGCTGGAGCGGCGCGGGGCAGCGCAGCGTGATGCGGCCCGCGCCGGGCTGTTGGTCGCCACGCAACAGGTGATACTGAATGCCGGAAATGCCTGGGCCAGCCTGACGGTTGCCAGATCCAGCATCGAGGCCACGGACCGCCAGATCACCGCCGCCGACATCGCCTATAGCGGCACACGGGAAGAGGCGTCTTTGGGCGCGCGCACCACTCTGGACGTGCTGGATGCAGAGCAGGAATTGCTGGATGCGCGGGCGAACCGGGTTTCGGCAGAGACCGACGCCCAGATTGCCGCATATAACCTGTTGGCGGCGATGGGGTATCTGACGGTGCGCCATCTGGATTTGGGGGTCGTCGCCTATGATCCGGCGGAGTATTATGACGCGGTTAAGGATGCGCCGTGGCGCGGGGAGAGCGAACAGGGGCAGAGGCTTGATGCGCTTCTGGAGCGGCTGGGGCGGGAGTGAACCCGGCCACGCGGACGGGCAGAATTTCGTCCTGACGGTTGTGCTGTCCTTTGGGCCGCGATAGATTCCCGTTGTCCGGGCGAACTTGGAAAGAATGATGCCGCAAAAATCCTCTGACTCTGACGCGGAAATAGAACATGTTCTGGATTCCGTGCGTCGGCTTGTTTCCGCCACTCCCGAGGCCGCGGACCAGACGGAGCCGGGCCACGCCGGTCGATTCGTTCTGACAGAGGCCCACCGGGTTTACGAGGAAACCGGGGCCGCGGACGATTCCCGAACGGTGTTCGGCGACTCCGGGCCGGGGGAGAGGGCGGAAGAACCAGAGGCGCAGGCACAAGAACCGGAGCCGGAAGCCCACATCGCCCGGCCCATATCACCGGTCGGGGCAGCGGAAGACTTCCCCCTGATCGATACTGGCGACGAGGAGCCGGGCACTCCCCGGAGCGCGGATGAGGCCCCGGCCCCGACCGATCCTGCTGATCAAGACAGGCTGCACCAGATGGTGCATGAAATCATGTGCCGGGAATTGCAGGGCGAGCTGGGGGAGCGAATCCTTCGCGATGTCCGCAAATCCGTGCGGAACGAAATCCGCAACATGCTTGAGGCGTGGAAGGCCGAATAAAGACCCCTGAAACCAGCACCTCATCCCACCTCTCTGCTCAGCGCCAGCAACCGGTCCGTGTCGATGTGCTGCTCCAGATGGTCGGCCAGCGCATCCAGCGTCTGATCCACCCCCGGCCCGTAGCGCATCCCGGACGCCGCCCCGCCCAGCTCTCGCAGAAACGCCGCCCGAAACCCGTCAGAGCCGAACAGCCCGTGCAGGTAACACCCGCGCACCCGGCCATCGGTGCTTTCGGCCCCTTCCGGCCCGTTCGCCGTCTGCAACCAGGCGCGGGCGCAATCGGGGCCGGTGGTCACGCCCAGATGAATCTCATACCCCTCAACGGCATCCCCCGTCGGCACATAGCGCGCCCCGGTCAGCGCCAGACGCTTTTCCGGCGTCATCACCGTTGATATATCCAACAGGCCCAGGCCCTCATACCGTCCGGGGCGGCCCTCTATGCCGTCTTCGTCGATGATCTCCCGCCCCAGCATCTGATACCCGCCGCAAATGCCCAGCACATGCCCGCCCCGGCGCAGATGCGCGCGCAGGTCGGTTTCCCACCCCTCGGCCCGGAACGCCGCCAGATCAGCGATTGTCGCCTTGCTGCCGGGGATCAGCACAAGGTTTGCGTCCCCCGGCAGAGCCGTGCCCGGCGCAATCACCGAAACCCGGACATCAGGTTCCTGCGACAACGGGTCCAGATCATCGAAATTGGCAATGCGGGGCAGTTTCGGCACCGCCACATGAAAGGCCCCCGAGTGGCCGGAAGCAATGTCAAGCACATCCTCGGCGGGCAGTTTGGCGACGTCCGTGAACCACGGCACAACGCCCAGAGACGGCCAGCCGGTGCGCCGCCCGATCTCCCGCAGGCCCGCGTCAAAAAGCGCCGGATCGCCCCGGAACCTGTTGATCAGAAAGGCAACGATGCGGTCAGCGTCTTTCGGGGCCAGAACCACCTTGCTGCCCACCATCTGCGCAATCACCCCGCCCCGGTCGATGTCACCCACCAGAACCACCGGCACCCCGGCGGCCTCGGCAAAGCCCATATTGGCGATGTCGCCCGCGCGCAGGTTAGTTTCTGCCGGGCTGCCCGCGCCCTCGACCAGCACCAGATCGGCCCCGGCGGACAGCCGGTGAAAGCTGTCCAGAATCCGGGGCATCAGCCGCCCCTTCATCCTGCCGAAGGCGCGCGCATCCAGCGTTCCGAACCGCTGGCCCTGAACGATGACCTGCGCGCCGCGCTCGGATTCGGGTTTCAGCAGGACCGGGTTCATGTCGGTATGGGGGGGGATGCGGGCGGCACGGGCCTGCAACGCCTGCGCACGGCCGATCTCGCCGCCATTCGCGGTCACGGCGGCATTATTCGACATGTTTTGCGGTTTGAACGGGCGCACGGTCAGGCCGCGCCGGGCAAAGGCCCGCGCAAGCCCGGCGACGATTGTGGATTTTCCCACGTTCGACCCGGCCCCCTGAATCATGATTGCCCTGGTCATGTGTGTCCTTCTGTTCAGGGGGCGTCCATAGCGGTTTCGCCGGATACGGGGAAGGGTGCATTTCGGGGGGTGCGGCGTGACGCCCGGATTTTGAGTCCAGAGACCTCTGTATATTGACCGAGCCGGGCAGCCGCCTGCCTGGGCGGGCGCTTTTCCCGGCACTCCACATTGGCGATGCCCTTGCCATA
>JPPB01000310.1 GCA_001483205.1 alpha proteobacterium 3107 | reverse complement strand
GGCCTTGAAATTCACCCCGGCGCGCGGGTCTATATCCTGCCGTGCATCGCGGGCCATGTGGGTGCGGATGCGGCGGCGGTGGCATTGTCCGAAGCGCCCGACAAGTCCGACGACCTGGCGCTGGTGGTCGATGTCGGCACCAATGCGGAAATCCTGCTGGGCAACCGGCAAAGGGTGCTGGCGTGCTCATCCCCCACCGGCCCGGCCTTTGAGGGGGCGCAGATCAGTTCCGGCCAGCGGGCGGCCCCCGGCGCGATTGAGCGGGTCGAGATTGACCCGGTGACCAAGGAACCGCGCTTTCGGGTCATCGGGTGCGCGTTATGGTCTGACGATCCGGGCTTTGCCGGGCAGGTGGCCGCGACCGGGATCACCGGTATTTGCGGCTCGGGCATTATCGAGATTGTGGCCGAGATGCGCATGGCCGGTATCCTTGATGCCTCGGGGCTGATCGGCTCGGCGGCGCAGACAGGCACCGCGCGCTGCATCCGCGACGGGCGCACCAACGCTTATCTGGTCTGGGACGGGTCTGCCGATGGCGGCCCGACGATCACCGTCACCAACCCGGACATCCGCGCCATTCAGATGGCTAAGGCGGCGCTGTATTCCGGCGCGCGCCTGCTGATGGACAAATTCGGCGCGGCGCGGGTGGACCGCGTGGTGCTGGCCGGGGCGTTCGGGGCGCATATTTCGGCCAAACATGCGATGGTGCTGGGGATGATCCCCGATTGCCCGCTTGATAAGGTGACCAGCGCGGGCAATGCGGCGGGGACGGGGGCGCGGATTGCGCTGCTGAACACCGGGGCGCGGGCGGAGATCGAAGAGACCGTGCGCCGGATTCAGAAGGTGGAGACAGCGGTGGAGCCGCGCTTTCAGGAGCATTTTGTCAATGCCTCGGCGATTCCGAATGCGGCAGAGCCGTTTCCGATCCTGTCCGCGGCGGTTGCGTTGCCGGATGTGAGCTTTAATGCCGGGAATGGCGGCGAGGGGGCAGAGGCCGGGGGCAGGCGACGGCGGCGACGGGGGTGAGTCGGTTGGCCTGACGCCTGTTCCGGGCTGTGCGCGCGCCCTGCTGGTCGGGACGGGTTGGCCGCCGGTGCGCAAATATGCAGAGGTGTTTTCAAGGCTTGCAACTTCAGGTCGAATGCTCTATCCTTGGATCATGGATTGGCCCACGATACTCACCCTTGGCGGCACGATCATCGCAACCGGCCTCAGCCTTGGCATCGGGCTGGTTGCCGTCATTGTGCCGGGGCAGCGAGAACTGTGCCGGGACGTTGGCGAGTTGCGCGAACGCATGGCGCGCATCGAAGGCTTGTTTGAAGGCTTCACCGGCAAAGCAGGACAGAAAGACGCCTGACAGGGAGTCCTGCCCGGCTGATCCAATATGCAGATGTCATCCCGATGGGGCAGGGCGGCCTTATTCCCCGTCAAGCGGGCGGGTGCCCGTGGGCTGCCCCTCTTCATCAAGGGTGATCGCCGCCACCTTTTCCTCAGCCTCTTTCAGCTTGGCCTCGCAGCGCTTCTTCAGCGCCGCCCCGCGCTCATACAGCGCGATGGACTGCTCCAGCGGCACATCGCCGCTCTCCAGCCGGGTGACGACGGCCTCAAGCGCCTTCATCGCCTCTTCAAAGCTCATTTCCCCAACCGGTTTGTCGCCGCTCATGCTCCGCGCTCCATCAAGACCCCGACATGCCGGGCGGCAGAGGCCGCCAGCGCCGCCAGATCATACCCGCCTTCGAGGGTAGAAACCACCCGCCCGTCGCACAGATCACCGGCCAGATCGCAGATATGTTCCGTCAGCCAGCCGAAATCCTCGGTTTCCCAGCCCAGATTGGCCAGCGGATCGGCCCGGTGGGCATCGAACCCGGCGGACACCACGATCAGCTCAGGGGCAAATGCCCGCACCGCCGGAAGGATTTCCCGCGTGTAGGCGGCGCGCATCGCGGTGCCGTCGGTGCCGGGGGCGAGCGGCCTGTTCAGCACATTGCCATGCGCGCCCCGTTCCTGCGCCGCACCGGAGCCGGGATAGAGCGGCATCTGGTGGCTGGAGGCGAACAGGCATCGCGCCTCATTCCACATCAAATCCTGGGTGCCGTTGCCGTGATGCACGTCGAAATCAATGATCGCGACCCGCGACAGGCCCCGGCGCTCCAGCGCGTGGCGGGCGGCGATGGCGGCGTTGCCGAACAGGCAGAACCCCATGGCGGTTGCGGTTTCGGCGTGGTGGCCCGGCGGGCGGCAGGCGACAAAGGCGTTTCGTGCGCGTCCGTCCAGCACCGCATCGACAGCGGCGATATTGCCGCCGACGGCACGGCGGGCGGCCTGCACCGACCCGGCGGTCATGTGGGTGTCGCCGTCAAGGCTGACCCAGCCGCGTTCGGGGGCCGGTTCCGCGGCGGTGACCCGTGCCAGATAGGGCTGTGGGTGACAGAGCAGGATGTCGGCGTCATTGCAGAGGGGGGCGTCAAGGCGGGTGAGCGCGTTGAACCGGGGGGCGTCGAGGGCGGCGCGGATATGTTCCAGCCGGGCGACCTGTTCGGGGTGTCCCGGCGGGGTGATATGGGCGTCGCAATCCGTATGGGTGATCAGCAGAGTCGTCATGTTATTGGCCTAAGCCAGTTGCCGCGTGTGCTCAAGTGCATTGATGTGCCGGGGCGGGTGCCGGGACAGGGCGGCACGTTCGGCCATAACACCAAACCGGGCCCGCATCCTCTTGCCCGCACCCCCAAGCCGCCTCTATAAGCACCGCAATCAGGACGGAGCGACAATGACCTTCCGCCAGCGCCACCTACTTGGCATCGAGGGCCTCGCCCCCGATGAAATCACCGCCATCCTTGATCTGGCCGACAGCTACGCAGCCCTCAACCGCCGCGAACGAAAGCACTCCAACGCCCTGTCCGGCCTCACCCAGATCAACATGTTCTTTGAGACCTCAACCCGCACCCAGGCGAGTTTCGAGCTTGCGGGCAAGCGGCTGGGCGCGGATGTGATGAGCATGGCGATGCAGGCCAGTTCGGTCCGAAAGGGCGAGACCCTGATCGACACCGCGCTGACGCTGAACGCGATGAACCCCGACCTTCTGGTGGTGCGCCACCCCCATTCCGGCGCGGTGGACCTGCTGGCGCAGAAGGTCAACTGCGCAGTGCTGAACGCGGGCGACGGACAGCATGAGCACCCCACCCAGGCGCTTCTGGACGCAATGACCATCCGTCGGCGCAAGGGCCGTCTGCACCGCCTGTCGGTTGCAATCTGCGGGGACATTGCCCATTCCCGGGTTGCGCGCTCGAACCTGCTGCTTTTGGGCAGGATGGGCAACCGGGTGCGGCTGATCGGCCCGCCGACGCTGATGCCTGCGGGGATTGCCGAATTTGGGGCCGAGGTCTTTGACGACATGCGCGAAGGGCTGAAGGGGGTTGATGTGGTGATGATGCTGCGGCTTCAGAAAGAGCGGATGGATGGGGGGTTTGTGCCCTCAGAGCGGGAATATCATCACCGTTACGGGCTGGATGCGGACAAGCTGGCGCACGCCGGGCCGGACGCCATCGTCATGCACCCCGGCCCGATGAACCGGGGGGTGGAGATTGACGGCGCGCTGGCCGATGACCTCAGCCGCTCGGTCATTCAGGAACAGGTGGAGATGGGGGTGGCCGTGCGCATGGCGGCGATGGAGCTGCTGGCGCGGAACCTGGCGAAGACCTCTGAATAATGGCGTAGCCGGGCGGACGATTTGGCAGGTGCTGCGCCAATATGCAGAGGTCTTGCCTACCCCTGCTCTGCCTGCCGCTCCTCGCGCGCCCTCAACACCATCGCCCGCTTAGAGATCAGCGACGCCGAGATCACCCCCGCCGAAACAACCCCGATCAGAATCGTCGAGAGCGCATTGATCTCCGGGCTGACGCCAAGCCGGATCGAACTCCATATCTTGATCGGCAGGGTCGTCGAGGCCGGCCCGGCGGCAAAGGACGCAATCACCAGATCATCAAGCGACAGCGTGAACGCCAGCAGCCACCCGGCAATCACCGCAGGCGCGATCACCGGCAGGGTGACGCTTCGGAACGCATCAAACGGGGTGCAGCCAAGATCAAGCGCCGCCTCTTCCAGCGACCGGTCGAATGTCGCCAGCCGCGCCGAGACCACCACCGAAACATAGCACATCGAAAATGTCGTATGGGCCAGGATGATCGTGAACACCCCGCGATCAAGGCCGATGGCGATAAACAGCAACAGCAGGGACAGGCCGGTGATCACCTCCGGCATCACCAGCGGCGCATAGATCATGCCGGAAAACAGCGTCCGTCCGGGAAAACGGCCCGCGCGCACCAGAACCTGCGCGGCCATCGTCCCCAGAACCGTGGCGATGGTCGAAGACACAACCGCGACCTTCAGCGTCACCCAGGCGGCATCCAGAAATGCCTCATTGCGGAACAGCTCCCCATACCATTTGGTGGAAAACCCGGCCCAGACCGTCACCAGTTTCGACTCATTGAAACTGTAGACGATCAGAATCACCATCGGCAGATAGAGAAACGCCAGCCCCAGGGTCAGCGACGTGGCATTGAACCAGCCGAAGCGCCTCATCCCTCTGCCTCCCGCTGTTTTTGCTCATTGCGCTGAAACAGGATGATCGGGATCAGCAGGATGAGCAGCAGCACAATCGCCACCGCCGAGGCCACCGGCCAGTCGCGATTGCGGAAAAACTCGTCCCACAGCACCTTGCCGATCATCAGGGTTTCCGACCCGCCCAGAAGTGCCGGGATGACGAACTCGCCAATGGCAGGGATGAAGACCAGAAAGCACCCGGCGATGATCCCCTGTTTTGACAGCGGCACCGTCACCAGCCAGAACGCCGACAGGCGCGAACAGCCCAGATCCTCTGCCGCTTCCAGCAGGGCGTCGTCGAGCCTGTCGAGCGTCGCGTAAATCGGCAGCACCATAAACGGCAGATAGGTGTAGACGATGCCGATATAGACCGCGGTCCGGGTGTTGAGGATGGTCAGCGGTTCCGAGATCACGCCGGTCAGCATCAGGAACTGGTTGAGCACGCCCTCGGTGTTCAGAATCCCCACCCATGCGTAAACGCGGATCAGAAAGCTGGTCCAGAACGGCAGGATCACCAGCATCATCAGGGTGGGCCGCCATTCGGGGGTGGCCCGCGACATGGCATAGGCAATCGGATAGCCGACCAGAAGCGCCAGAGCGGTGGAGGACAGCGCGATCCACAGGCTCGAAAGATAGGCCCGCCAGTAGAGGTCATCGGTGGTCAGAAAGACGAAATTATCGAAATCAAGCCCGGCAAAGAACGCCTTCAGCCCGGCCAGACCGGCGGCCAGGTCGAGATACGGCGTATAGGGCGGGCGGGCAATGGCAAGGTCCGACAGGCTGATTTTCAGCACGATGCCGAAGGGGACGAGGAACAACGCCAGCAGCCACAGATAGGGCACGGCGATCACCAGAAGGCGGCGTATGTTCATGGCTTGACCCTCATACCGGCAACACCACGCTTGCCGTATCGCTCCATGACAGCCAGACGGTATCATCCCATGTGTGGCTGCGCCGGGCAATGCGCCGGGTGTTCGCGGTCTGCGCCTTGAGGACATGGCCGGTCGGCAGTTCCACATGATAGGTGGAGACATTGCCGAGATAGGCAATGTCGAGCACCTTGCCCTGCACCACATTGTGCATCCCCCCGGGTCTGTCCCCCGATATGGCGATCTTTTCGGGCCGGATGGCGAGCGCACAGCGCTGTCCGCCGGCAAGGGGTGTGCGCGCGGGGCCGGTCAGCGCCTGTTGCCCCTCGGCCCAATGCACGGCAAGATTGGGGCCGTCGGACGATGCCCCCGCCGTGCCTTCGATAATGTTCACATCCCCGATGAAGTCGGCCACATAAACCGAATTGGGCGATTCATAAATCCGCGCCGGTGTATCGACCTGCACGATCCGGCCATGATCCATCACCGCAACCCGGCTTGCGACCGTCATCGCCTCTTCCTGATCATGGGTCACGATCACGAATGTGGTGCCGGTCTTTTCCTGAATGTCCATCAGCTCAAACTGGGTTTCCTGGCGCAGTTTCTTGTCGAGCGCGCCGAGCGGCTCATCAAGCAACAGCAGTTTCGGGGCCTTGGCGAGCGACCGGGCCAGAGCCACCCTTTGCCGCTGGCCGCCGGAAATCTGGTGGGGTTTGCGGCGCGCGAACGGCTCCAGCCGGGTCAGGCGCAGCATTTCCTCCACCCGTGCGGCGATGTCGGCCCTGCCCATGGCAGAGCGCCGCAGGCCAAAGGCGATGTTGTCCCAGACGCTCAGATGCGGAAACAGGGCGTAGGACTGAAACATCATGTTCACTTCGCGCCGGTTCGGGGGCACCGGAACAATATCCCGCCCGGCCAGTTCAATCGCGCCCTCGGTCGGGGTTTCAAACCCCGCCAGCATCCGCATCAGCGTGGTCTTGCCACAGCCCGACGGCCCCAGCAGGGCAAAGAACTCCCGCTCATAGATGGCAAGGTCAATGGCGTCGATGGCGGTGAACCTGCCGAAACGCTTGGTGACGTTCCTGAAGGTGATCAGCGCCCTGGCAGACGGATCATCCCAGGGCGCGAAATCTTCATTCGCCGGCATGGTCGCCATCATCCCTTCCCAAGGCATATCAGCCCCGCCCGGCCTCTGTCAGCCGGGCCGGGCCGTCGGTGGCGGCATCAGGCCCCGGATTTGATCCGGGTCCAGAGCCGGGTGACAATCCGCTGGATGTCCGGCGGATAGGGCCGGGTGGTGTAGAGGTTCTCAAGCGTTGCCTCATCCGGATAGATCGCCGGATCGCCGATCACGTCTTCGCTCAGATATTGCTGGGACGCCTCATTGCCATTGGCAAAATAGACATAGTTCGAGGCCACCGCCATGTTCTCTGCGTCCATGATGAAGTTCAGAAAGGCGTGCGCGCCGTCCGGGTTGGGGGCGTCCACCGGAATCGCCATCATGTCGAACCACATCAGCGCCCCCTCTTTCGGCGCGTTATAGGCGATTTCGACGCCGTTTTCGGCCTCTATCGCCCGGTCACGCGCCTGCAACACATCGCCGGACCAGCCGATGGCCGCGCAGATGTCGCCATTGGCAAGGGCGTTGATGTATTCGGAACTGTGGAACTTGCGCACATAGGGGCGCACCGCGGTCAGAACCGCCTCGGCTTTGGCGATGGTATCGGGGTCATGGGTGTCGGGGTCTTCGCCCAGATAGGCCAGCGCGGCGGGGATGATCTCGGTCGGCGCATCAAGGAAATAGACGCCGCATTCCGCCAGCTTTTCCATATTCGCCGGGTCAAAGACCAGCGCCAGCGAATCAATGGGCGCATCCTCGCCCAGAATCTCGGTCACCTTGCCGACATTGACGGCAACCCCGGTGCTCCCCCACATGTAGTTGAAGGCGTGGACATTGCCCGGATCATAGCTGTCGGTGCGTTCCTTGATCAGATCCCAGAGGTTTTCCGAATTGGGCAGTTTGGAATAGTCCAGTGGCTGAAACGCGCCCACGGCAATCTGGCGCTGAAGGAAATCGGCGGTGGGCACCACCACATCATAGCCGGAATTGCCCGCCAGCATCTTGGTTTCCAGCACCTCGTTGGAATCGAACACATCATAGATCAGGTCATAGCCGGTTTCCTGCTCGAACTTGTCCAGCAGCGTCTCGTCGATATAGTCCGACCAGTTATAGACGCGAACTTCCTCGCCGACAGCGACCGATGATGCGGCAATCGACGCAACCAGTGTCAGCGGCATCATTGAATTTGGCATTTTCTAACCTCCCAGATTGTCAGGACGACCTGTCCTGGGGCATGATTTGATCAAATATACTGATTCGGCGCAAGAGGGCAGTCGGCCATAAGGGTCCGGTATGGCGGAACACAGGAAAATCCCCGAGCACGAGGCGATCTATCGCCGTATCCGTGATGCGATCCTGTTCGGCGCGCTGGCTCCGGGGCAGGGGGTCACGATTCAGGGGCTGGCGCGGATGATCGGCGCGGGCATGACCCCGGTGCGAGAGGCAATCAGGCGGCTGACCTCTGAGGGTGCCCTGCAAACGATGGACAACCGGCGGATTGCGATTCCGCGTCTGACGCCGGGGCAGTGCGAGGAACTGCGGCTGGCGCGCATCGCATTAGAGCCGAAACTGGCTGAGATGGCGGCGGAAAAGGCCCCTGCCGGGCTGGTTGACGATCTGGTGGCCCTGGACGGGGCGCTGAACGACGCCCTGTCGGGCGGGGCGGTCGAGGGATACCTCTGTCACAACTACCGGTTTCACTTCCGGCTTTATGATGCTGCGCAGGCGCATATCCTGACCGCGATTGCGCAGACGCTCTGGTTGCGGGCCGGGCCGTCCCTGCGGGTGGTGTGTGACCGGCTCGACACAATGGCCCTGCCTGACATGCACCTGCGGGCCATCCGCGCGATCAGGAACGGCGATGCGCGCGCGGCGGGGCAGGCGATTGCCGATGACATCCATCAGGGCATGGATCAGATCAGGGGCGCGCTGGAAACCCCCGCCCCGCCGAAGGGTGATTGACAGGGCCTTTGCATAGCGCCTGACGCCGGTGCCCCCCGCACCTTATCCGCGGGTAAGGTCAGAGG
>JPPB01000309.1 GCA_001483205.1 alpha proteobacterium 3107 | reverse complement strand
TTATGGCAAGACCATCGCCAATGTGGACTGTCGGGAAAAGCGCCCGCCCAGGCAGGCGGCTGCCCGGCTTGGTCAATATGCAGCGGCCTTGCATAAGGGTGCATCGCTTCCCACATGCCCCGCCCGCCACCCCTAACGGACCTCGACAATCAATCGCCCCCGGCGGGTTTCCCAGCCCGCGCGCTCCAGTTCCGGGGTCTCGGACGCCTCTTCGGGCCACCCGACACAGAGATAGGCGACCAGCCGCCAGCCCTCCGGCGCGCCAAGCCCCAGGCACAACCGTTCAGGGTCAAGGATTGACACCCAGCCAACCCCCAGGCCATGCGCCCGCGCCGCCAGCCAGAACTGGGTGATTGCGGCGACCACCGAATAGCGCCGCGTCTCTGGCATTGTCGCCGCCCCCAGCCCCGCACCCTTGTCCGCCTGCTCATCACAGAACACCGCAAGCTGCACCGGGGCCTCCCGCATCCCCGACAGCTTCAGACCGGCATAACGCTTTGCTTTCTCTCCCGAATACCCGGAAAGCGCCTGCGCGTTCGCACTGTCGAAATTCTCCAGTGCCGCCTGTCGGGCGCGCACTGATCGCACATCCAGCACCCGCCAGGGTTCGGACAGACCGACCGATGGGGCACAGGCAAAGGCCTCAAGACATTCGGCCAAAAGCGCCGGGCTGACCGGATCAGGGCGGAAGCGCCGGACATCCCGCCGCCACCGCATCAGAAGGTCGAGTTCCTGCCGGAACCGGTCCGAAAAGCAGGGCATGACCCGCAGCCCGGCCTTATTCCGCGCCGGTTTCGGCCTCTGCGGCCTCTGTCGTCTCTGTGGAGTCTGCCGCCTCTGCAACCCTGGCGGCCTTCTCTTCCACCCGTTCGACCGCCTTCTTACCCGGCTTTGCCTTGATCGGGTTGTTGCGCTCTTTTTTCTCAACGATCCCGGCGATTTCGAGAAACCGCGACACACGATCCGTCGGCTGCGCACCCTGACCCAGCCAGTATTGCACCCGCTCGGCGTTCATTTTCACCCGATCCTCGCTGTCTTTCGGCAGCAACGGGTTGTAAGCGCCCAGCTTTTCGATGAAGCGGCCATCGCGCGGCATCCGGCTGTCGGCTGCCACGATGGAATAATGGGGGCGTTTTTTCGACCCGCCACGGGCAAGGCGAATTTTCATGGCCATAGTGATTTCTCCTGTTCTTTCAGCTCTCTGACGGGCTTGCGATGCCGGTCATTTCTGGTGTTGTTCATGGTGATGGATGACCTCCTGAATGATGAAATTCAGGAGCTTGCTCGCAAATTCCGGGTCGAGATTGGCACGGTGCGCCAAATCCATGAGCCGGGCGATCTGAGCCTCCTCCCGCGTCGGGTCGGCAGGCGGAAGGTTGTAGCGGGCCTTCAAGAGACCCACCTGCTGGGTGTGCTTGAAACGCTCGCCAAGCGTGTAGATGAGGATTGCATCCAGCCGGTCGATTGATTCCCGCTGGTCCTTGAGCAGCGCGGCGGCACGGCGGGCGTCGTCGGATGTCATCGCTTTTTCCCGAAACCGCTGAGGCCGGAGGGCAGCGCACCGGGGCCGGGGCCGAGACCGGCGAAACCACCGGGCAGCCTGCCGCCGAGTTGCCGGGCCATGGCGTCAAGGTCTGCGGGGTTCATCCCGGACAGGTCAGGCCCCGCAGTCGCGCCGCCCTTACCGAACATCCCTGCCGCCTGTTTCAACAGCCCGCCTTTGCCCATGCGCCCCATTTTCTTCATCATGTCAGACATCTGGCGCTGCATCTTGATCAGCTTGTTAAGGTCTGACAGCTCCATGCCCGCCCCCGCCGCAATCCGCTTTCGCCGACTGGCCTGAAGGATGTGCGGGTTGGCGCGTTCCTTTCGGGTCATCGACTGGATCAGCGCGATCTGACGCCGGAGTGCCCGGTCATCCATACCTGCCGCCGCGGCCTGCGTCGCCATCTTTTTCATGCCGGGGATCATCGCCGCCAGCCCCTCGATGCCGCCCATCTTCTGCATCTGTTCAAGCTGCATCCGCAGATCGTTCATGTTGAACAGGCCCTTGCGAAAGCGCCGCATCATGCGTTCGGCCTGTTCGGCCTCGATGGTTTCCTGCGCTTTCTCGACCAGGGAAACGATGTCGCCCATGCCAAGGATGCGGCCCGCGATCCGCTCCGGGTGGAACTCTTCAAGCGCGTCCATCTTTTCGCCGAGGCCGACGAATCTGATCGGCTTGCCGGTGATTGCGCGCATCGACAGCGCCGCGCCGCCGCGCCCGTCACCATCCATCCGGGTGAGCACAACGCCCGAGACGCCGATCCTGCCGTCGAACTCTCCGGCCACATTGACCGCATCCTGACCGGTCAGACCATCAACGACCAGAAGCGTTTCGCGCGGAGAGACCGCATTGCGGACCTCCTCGACCTCTTTCATCAGGGCGTCGTCAACGTGAAGCCGCCCGGCGGTGTCGAGCATATAGACATCGTAACCGCCCATCATTGCCTGCTGGCGGGCGCGCCGGGCGATGTCGGTGGCGGACTGGCCGCTGACAACCGGCAGGGTATCAACACCGATGTCCGCACCAAGGATGGCAAGCTGATCCTGCGCCGCCGGGCGGTAAATGTCGAGCGACGCCATCAGGACACGCTTGCCGTTCTTCTCTTTCAGCCGTTTGGCGAGCTTGGCGGTGGTGGTGGTCTTGCCCGAGCCTTGCAGGCCCACCATCAGGATCGGCGCGGGCGGGGTGTCGATTTTCAGCGCGGCGGTCGGGGCCTCGTCGCCGGAGAGGATGCGCACCAGCTCATCATGGACGATCTTGACCACCTGCTGGCCGGGGGTCACGGATTTGGTGATCGCCTGCCCGGTGGCCTGTTCCTGCACCGCCTGCACGAAATCGCGGACAACCGGCAGGGAAACATCGGCCTCCAGCAGTGCCACGCGCACCTCGCGCAGGGCGATTTTCACATCGTCGTCAGAGAGCGCGCCCTGCCGTGTCAGCCGGTCAAAGACGCCGGAGAGGCGACCGGACAGATTTTCAAACATGCTTATGGCTCCTTCGCGCGGTCGAGGCCCCTGCTGCGGTTCGGTCCCGTCTGTCCGAATGAATGGCCGAGGCCCCCGCGGGCGATATTCGCTGACGGGGGGCGATCCCGGCCCTTGGCCACGGGACCGGAAGCAGTGACGGACTTCCGGGTATTGCGCGGGCCTTAACCGGCGGGGCGGCGGGAGTCAAGCGGGAACGGGGGAAGCTGGCGCTGTCATCGGGGCGTGGTTGCAATCCGGGCCGGAGTCGGGGATGAACATTGCGACGGTGAGGGCAAAGGGGCGCGCGCGGATGAGTGATGATGAGTGATCCCGCCCGGGGGCATCTGGCGATGCTTATCTTTTCGGCCCTGGTCGCCGGGTCGTTCAGCCTCGGCGCGCTGATCGCCAACCTGATCGACCCGATGGCGCTTACCGCCCTGCGCATGGCCCTGGCGGCGATTCTGATGGGGGCGGCGGCGATGGCCGGGGGCATCCCGCAGGGCGCTCTGCACTCCCCGTGGCGCTATCTTCTGCTCGGCGGGCTATACGCCGTCTATTTCGTGCTGATGTTCGAGGGGCTGAAAACCGCGCCGCCGGTTTCGACCGCCGCCGTGTTCACGATGACGCCGGTCTTGTCGGGGCTGTTCGGCTGGCTATTGCTGCGGCAGGTGATGACCGGACGGATGGCGGCGGCGCTGGTGATCGGCGCGGCGGGTGCCTTGTGGGTGATCTTTCGCGGCGATCCGGCGGCGTTTCTGGGCTTTGATGTCGGGCGGGGCGAGGCGATCTTTTTCGTCGGTTGCGCGGCGCACGCGCTCTATACCCCCATGGTGCGGCGGCTGAACCGGGGGGAGCCGACGCGGGTGTTCACCTTCGGCACCCTGGTGGGCGGCACGCTGGTGCTGGGGGTCTGTGCCTGGCCCGCGCTGGCCACGACCGGGTGGAGCGCTTTGCCCGCGATTGTCTGGGTTACGGTGGCGTATCTGACCGTTTTCGCCACGGCTATTTCCTTCTGGCTGGTTCAGTTCGCCACGCTTCGGCTGCCATCGGCCAAGGTGATGGCCTATACCTATCTGACGCCGGTGTGGGTGATCCTGTGGGAGGCGGCTTTGGGCAGCGCCCTTCCCGAGTGGCGGGTGCTGGCGGGGGGCACGCCCGTCGTGCTGGCATTGCTGTTGTTGCTGAAGGGTGGGGGGCGCTGAGCCGGTTCTTACAAAAGACCTCTGAATGATGGCGCATTGGTTGCCAGCGCGCCCCCCCCGACAAGACCGGAACACATTATCCCCGTCGCAGCGCGCCCCTGAGTTCCGACAGCCGGAAGGCCCCCAGCATCCGGCCCGCAAGCCCGTAACCGGCCATCCCCGCCGCGACCAGAAGCACAAGCCCCGGATAGCGCCACCCCGGAAGGCTCAGCACCGGCGCCAGAAGCCACGCAGCGCAAAGCAACCCCGCACCCATCAGCACCGACGCCGCTGCAATCCGCCAAACCCGGCGCTTCAGCCGCCCGTCGGCCCGCGCCGCATCACCCATCCCCCGCGCCCCGCGCCACAACAGCAGATACATCACCCAACCGGCCACACTGGTGGCAACAGCGGCAGACACAAAGCCGATAAACGGGGCCAGCCCGATGGCCACCACCGCATTGACAACCATCGCCACAACAGCCATGCGGAACGGCGTCCGGGTGTCCTCGCGCGCAAAATAAAGCGGCTGTGTCACCTTTTGCAGCACAAAGGCCGGCAGCCCCAGCCCGTAGATCGCCACCGCCAGCGCGGTGCGGGCGGTGTCCTCGGGCCGGAAGGCCCCGCGCTCGAACAACACACTGACCAGCGGCCCCGGAATCACCACAAGCGCCACGGCCGCAGGCAGGGTCAGCACCAGCGCCATCTCGGTGGCACGGTTGAACGCCGCTCGCCCGCCCGCCGTATCTCCCCCTTGCAGACGGCGCGCAAGCTCCGGCAACAGAACAATGCCGATGGCGATGCCCACCACCCCCAGCGGCAACTGATACAACCGGTCAGCGTTATACAGCCACGACACCGCGCCGTCGAACCAGCTTGCGACCTGACGACCGATCAGCAGGTTGACCTGCATCACCCCCCCGGCAAGGGCGGCAGGCGCGGCAATCACCGCCAGACGCTTCATTTCCGGTGTCCAGCGCGGACGGCGCAGGCGGATGTCGAAACCGGCGCGCCGGGCCGCAACCCAGACCAGCGCCATCTGACAGACCCCGGCAACCGGCACGGCCCAGGCCAGCGCCCGGCCCACATCCCGCCCGGACAGGCCCGCAAACACAATCGCCCCGATGAACAGGATATTAAGCACCACCGGGGCGGCGGCGGCGGCGGCAAAGCGTCGGGTCGCGTTCAGAACCCCCGACAACAGCGCGGCAACGGAAATAAACAGGATATAGGGAAAGGTGATGCGGCCATAGGCCACCGCCAGATCGAACCTCTCAGTCCCGGCAAACCCCGACACCTGCGCATAGATAAGCGCGGGCATCAGAACATGCGCCAGCGCCGTCAGCACGATCAGGATCGCAACCAGCACCGACAGGGCGTCAGAGGCAAAGCGCTCTGCGCCCTCGCCTGCCTCCAGCTTTTTGGCAAATAACGGCACGAAGGCCATGTTGAACGCGCCCTCGGCAAAGAACCGCCGGAACAGGTTGGGAAGGGTAAAGGCGGCCACAAACGCCTGATGCGCCGCCCCGGTGCCCAGCCAGGCCGCAATCAGCACATCACGGACAAAACCCAGAACGCGGCTGAGCAATGTCCACATGCCAACAGTGAAAACCCCCGAGGCCAGCCTCATGCCGCCGCCCTTTCCGCGCCTTCGCGAATCGCATCCCGCAGGCGCTGCTCCAGCCGCGCCTGTTTTTGCTTTGAATGGAGCTTGAGGCCAAACATGTCTTTCACATAGAAACTGTCCACCGCCTGCTCGCCATAGGTCGCAATCACCGCCGAGGCGATACAGACATTCGCCGCCGCCAGTGTGCGGGTAAGGTCATAGAGCAGACCGGGGCGGTCACGGGTATCGACCTCGATGATGGTGTGAATTTCTGACCCTTCGTTGTCAAACAGGATCGTGGTCGGCACCCGAAAGGCCCGTTCCCGCTTTTTCAGCCGGTCGCGGGATTTCAGGGCCTCGCGCGCAACGATCCGCCCGGCCAGGGTCTCGTCAATCATCCGGCGCAGGCGCGGCAGGTGGTCGGCGGCATAGGGGTGGCCGTCGCCGTCCTGTATCCAGAAAACCGTCGTCGCATGGCCGTCTTTCGACGTATAGGTGCGCGCGTCAACCACATTCGCCCCCACCAGCGCCAGCGCCCCCGCCAGACGGGAAAAAACCCCCGGATGATCGGCCAGCGCAAAGCACAGGCGGGTGGCATCGCGCAGCGCGTCCGGTTTCAGGTCGATACGGATTTCATCTGCGCCCAACCCCTGCAACAGCCGGGCAAAGACCGCGTGCTCATCGGTGCGCAGCCCCTGCCAGTACGCCCCGTAATGGCGCTGAGATTCCGCCCGTATCCGCGCCGCGTCCCAACCGGACAGCCGGTCGCGCAGAGCTTTGCGGGCCTGTTCCTCGCGCAGGGTGGCGCTCAGTGCCTCAAGCCCGCCCTCAAGCACCAGAGCGGTTGACCGGTAGAGCTCTCGCAGCAGCATGGCCTTCCAGTTGTTCCAGGCGTCAGGGCCGACCCCGCGAATATCACAGACGGTCAGCACCGTCAGCAGGTCCAGATTGGCACGGTTCTTCACCGCCTTGGCAAAGGCCCGCACGGTGCGCGGATCGGAAATATCGCGCTTCTGCGCCATGTCCGACATCAGCAGGTGATGCCGCACCAGCCACTCAACGGTTTCGCATTCGTCCTTTTTCAACCTCAGCCGGGGCGCAACCTGCCGGGCAATCCGCGCGCCAAGCACGGAATGGTCCTGACCACGGCCCTTGCCGATGTCATGCAGCAACAGCGCCACGTAAAGCACCCGGCGGTTGACCCCCTGGCCGAGAATGCCCGAGGCAACCGGCAGGTTCTCGATCAGCTCTCCCCGCTCGATCATTGCCAGTTGCGCGATGCACTGGATGGTGTGTTCGTCCACCGTATAGCTGTGATACATGTTGAACTGCATCATCGCGACAATGGGGGCAAATTCGGGGATAAAGGCGGCCAGCACCCCCAGCTCATTCATCCGCCGCAGGGCGCGTTCGGGGTTGCCGTGCTTCAGCAACAGGTCGAGAAACAGGCGCACGGCCTCTTTGTCCCGGCGCATCCCGTCATCAATCCGGCGCAGATTGGCCGCCACCAGACGCATGGCGTCCGGGTGGATCAGATAACCGGTGCGCAGGGCTTCCTCGAACAGCCTGAGCAGGTTGAGCTTATCGGCAAGAAACCCCGGTTCATCCGCGATGACCAGCCGGTTGCGGATCAGCCTGTATCCGGGGCGCAGCTTTTTCTTGCGGCGCAGAAACCCCATGACATCCGGGGCGCGCTTGATATGGGCGGCCTCCATCGCGGTCAGGAAAATACGGGTCAGGTCGCCGGTCATCGTGGCATGGCGAAAGTAATCCTGCATAAAATGCTCTACGGCCCGCCGCCCGCCGGTATTGGTATAGCCCAGCCGCCGCGCCACCTCGACCTGAAGGTCAAAGGTCAGCCGGTCCACCGCGCGCCCGGTGATCAGGTGCAGATGACAGCGCACCGCCCACAGAAAGTTTTCCGCCGCCATGAACCCGGTGAACTCTTCGGCGGTAAAGACATTGATCGACACCAGGTCCGCGGTCTGCCGCACCCGGTGCAGGTATTTGGCGATCCAGAACAGCGATTGCAGGTCGCGCAGGCCGCCCTTGCCCTCTTTCACGTTCGGCTCGACCACATAGCGCTGGCCGCCCTGCTTTTCGTGCCGCACATCGCGCTCGGCCAGCTTGGCCTCGATAAAGTCCCGCGCGGTGCCGGTGAACAGCCGTTTGCGCAGGGTGTCGTCCAGCTCTTGGGCCAGGGGCGCGTGGCCGGTCAGAAACCGGTGCTCAAGCAGCGCGGTCAGGATCGTGTGGTCTTCCCGCCCCAGATTGACACAATCGCGGACCGTGCGGGTGGCATGGCCCACCTTCAGCCCCAGATCCCACAGGATATAAAGCATCGATTCGATCACGCTTTCGGCCCATGGGGTGATCTTATAGGGGATCAGGAACAGCAGATCGGCATCGGAATGGGGGGCCATCTCGGCCCGGCCATAGCCGCCCGTCGCCAACAGTGAAAGCCGCTCGCCCTCGGTCGGGTTGGGCCGGGGATGCAGCCATTCGCTCGCCGCGCGAAAGGCACAATCGGTCAGACAGTCGGTCAGATAGGCATAGGCACGGGTGGCCCCGCGCGCGTCCAGGGGGTCGGCCCCGAATGCCTCGCCAATCGCCCGAAGCGCGGATTGGCGCGCCGCGCGCAGAACCGCGGCGGTTTCCGTCCGGCGCGTCAGGTCATCGGGGGCGCGGTCAATCCGGGCGGCAAGGGCACGGGCGACGGCATCGGTGTCGAAAACCGCCCCGGGCGGGCAAATCATGGCATCAGGGGGGGGCGGGTGTGGCGGGATCGCCACACACAGGTCAGAACCCGGCACCGCCGAAACTTC
>JPPB01000308.1 GCA_001483205.1 alpha proteobacterium 3107 | reverse complement strand
CTAGAAGGACAGTCATTCAGAAAGAAAAACACCAAAATGGGTGACGAAAAGCCCCAAAGGTGATATTGAAATCCTAACGCCTCAAAACGGCACACCAAAGGTGGCCGGATGGCATCGAATTGAGCGACCGGATGCGCCGGATTGCGCACACGCAGTACCTATCCTGCCCTCGCCACAGAACGGTTGCCTAGGCGCGTTGCACTCATGGTCAGACATCGCGGGTCGCGGTATGTGGATTCCAGGGTTTCAGCGAGGTCAAACCTGCGCCGGATCAGAAGAGAGGTATCCGTCCGTTGGTGTCGCGTTTATGAGCCTTGAGGCTCCCAACTCCAGGGCATGAGTTGATCGATGCGGTTGATCTTGTGATCCGGTAGGTGTTCGAGCACCCATGTCATCCAGGTTTAGGGATCGCCCCTCTTCATCCTTGCGGTTTCAATGAGGTTACAAGCGATTGCGGCAGCTTTGCCCCCGCCGATGGCCCCCACGAAGAGGTAGTTCTTGTGGTCGTGTCAACACCGTTTGAAATTTCCGCAGAAGTGCCACAGTAAAATTCCCCACTTTATGTGTTCCGGTAGTCGGCTGGCTTTAGTGACTGGCGTCTCCGCTTTTGTGTTGGCGTTTGCGGCGTTTTGGCGGCGGCGGTGGTTTTATTGGTGCGTTTGCACGGATGTGTTCGGGGATCAGGTCTGTGTATCTGCGTAAGCGATAGCTTGCACCCTCGATCTGAATGACCACAGCGTGGTGCAGCAGACGGTCCAGCAGAGCTGTTGCGACAAGCGGGTCTCCAAAGATGTCGCCCCATTCTGCGAAGCCACGGTTTGAAGTCAGGATCATGGCGCTTTTTTCGTAGCGGGCGTTGACGGGTTGGAAGAACAGGTTTGCGCCCCCCCTGTGCGATCGGCAGATAGCCGATTTCGTCGACGATCAACAGTGCTGCTCTGGCGTAGAAGTGGATTTTGTCTGCCAGCCGTCCCTCCCGCCCGGCCTTTGTCAGCGCTTCGATGAGGTCTGCCAGGGTCGCACGATAAACGCTCTTGCCCACCTTGACCGCCGAGACCCCGAGGCCGGTTGCGAGGTGGGATTTTCCGGTTCCTGGCGGCCCCAGGAAGTGGACGACCTCTGCACACCATCGGTCGCCTGATCGACGCTATCACACCGAAAGAAAGTGCAAACTTCTTTGACGCTGCTGGGTATGAAACATGTTGATCGGGAAGTGCTCTAACGCCCTTTTCTGCACTCAGCCACACTCAACCCCAACTGGCGATGGCGGCGATCAGACAGAATCTGCTGAAGGTCGCGAACAAGATCAAACTCACCCCGCAAACCCCGGCAATCGCATGACCCGAATCCAACACCCGGATGCCGCTCGCTGACAGGCTAGCGGGGCAGGCGGAACTGGAAAATGTGCGCAAAAACCAAGCCAAAAGACAATACGCAAAGATCTTAGAAAGGAAGTCAAACCCCTGAAATGTATGATTTCCGGAGAGCCCTCATCCATAATTGGGGTTGTTTACGCCGACAGCGCGTATCGTGGCCAGGTCTTTGCAGAGGCGGTGAGGCGGCGTAGTGGTGTGCCTCATGTGGTACGAACAGGTTTCTGTTCCACGGATGACCCTGATGCGCTAGCCGAGGCCCGGCGGAAGGCGGTGGCCCGGACCGCCGCCATTCACGCAGTTCGCTGCCGGGCCGGGAAAATCTTCGGAGCCTGGAAACGGTGTTGTGGTTTCCGCCGGATGCGATGGCGGGGGCTGGCCAATGCCCGCCTGCAAACCCGCCTCACCGCCACCGCTTATAATCTGAAACGAACCCTCAACATCCTTAAATCCGCCTGAACCTCCGGCCAGCCAGAGGCCATCGAAGGCTCCGCGCACAGCGCCGCGTAGGAACAGGCGGAAATCAGCGCGTTGCGCCACATGCGCTAAAACCCGATAACCCGCTTACAGGCCTCTATACAGGAACAAAATGCGGTGATACCCTGCCGCCCGGCGAAACCTGAAACAGGAAAGAGGCTGGTTCCGTGGACCACTCCCGTTTTGACACCGGTATGACGACGCGCCGCGCCGTTCTGGGCGATGCCCATGTTGACAAGGCGGAAGCGGCAAAAACAGCGTTCGATCAGCCGTTTCAGCAGCTCATCACTGAGGTCGCCTGGGGCACGGTATGGGCAGACGACAGCACCCCCCGCCGGGAACGCTCGATGCTGACCCTTGCCATTCTCGCGGCGACGGGTAATTTTGAAGAGATCCCCATGCACATACGGGCCACCGCCAAGACCGGCGCGTCCAGAGACGACATCATGCAGGCCTTTCTGCATGTCGCGATCTATGCGGGTGTGCCCAGGGCCAACCACGCCATCAGACTCGCCAAACAAACCTTCGCCGAAATGGAACAGGCTGGCAAGTGACCGCCAAAGCCCCCCCGCATCCGCCGCTCTATCCGCGCGACTGGAGCCGCCAGCCCCCCGCCCTGACGCCGGGCTACAGGACGACACGGGCGCGCAGCCCCCGGCGCAGGCTGATACGCCTGCCGGACACGCCCGGCGCGCTGACCGGCCCGCTTTTCAGCCCTGAAGACATCGGGGTCGATGACTGGGATTTGCTGACCAATTTTGCCGCTCCGGGGCAAAGCGCCATCGGCCCGCGGATGATTGTCCATGGCCGTGTGCTGGACGAAAACGCGCGCCCGGTGCCGGGGACGCTGATTGAATGTTGGCAGGCCAATGCAGGGGGGCGGTATCGGCACAAGGCAGATACCTATCTGGCCGCCATTGATCCGAATTTCGGCGGCTGCGGACGCACGCTCACCGATCAGGACGGGCGCTATCAGTTCCGCACCGTGCGGCCCGGCCCGTATCCATGGCCCAACGGCCCCAATACATGGCGACCCGCGCATATCCATTTCTCGGTCTTCGGCCACAGTTTCGCACAGCGCCTGATCACCCAGTGCTATTTCGAGGGCGACCCATTTATCCCGCTCTGCGCGATTGTGGGGGCCATTCCCGATCCGGGCGCGGCTGAGGCGCTGACTGCGCTGCTGGACCTTGACGCAACGATCCCGCACGATACGGTGGCCTACCGCTTTGACATCATCCTGCGGGGGCGCAGGGCGACCTGTTTTGAAAACCGGCCTGAAGGGACGTGAAAGCGATGGAGCCGCAGACAAAGGCCATGCCCGAGACGGCATCCCAGACCGCGGGGCCTTATGTGCATATCGGGCTGGCCCCGACAGCCGCCGGATTCGGGATTTATGACACTGAGATCGGCAAGGACATTGCCGGGCCGATGGCCGGGGGCGAGCGCATCCGGGTTGAGGGCGTGGTCCGGGACGGCAACGGCGAACCGGTCAGGGATGTGCTGATTGAGGTCTGGCAACCGAACGCGGACGGGAAATTCGCACATACTGACAAGGTGGAACAGGGATTTCGTGGCTGGGGCCGTGTTATCAGCGATTTCGACACCGGCGAATGGGGCTTCGCAACCATCCGCCCCGGCGCAGTGGGACAGGGTGCGCCGCATCTCTGCCTGTGGGTCGTGGCGCGCGGCATCAACATCGGCCTTCACACACGGGTCTATTTTGATGATCTGGTAGAGGCCAATGCGACCGACCCGGTGCTGAACATGATTGATCCGCCTGCACATCGCCAAACCCTGATTGCCCGGCGCACAGAGCAGGGCAGCCAACCCGTCTATCGTTTCGACATCCGCCTGCAAGGCGACAGTGAGACCGTTTTCTTCGACATCTAGGATCAGCATGACCCCTCCCTGCATCATCTGCGTCGCGATCACCGGGTCGGTGCCGGGAAAGCAGAACAACCCTGCCGTTCCGATCACGGTTGCAGAGCAGATCGAAAGCACACAAGAGGCGTTTGAGGCCGGTGCAGCCATCGTTCATGCCCATGTGCGCAACGACGACGGCACGCCCTCGTCAGACCCGGAGAAATTTGCCCGTCTGAAGGAAGGGCTGGCGCGGCACTGCCCCGGTATGATCATCCAGTTTTCCACCGGCGGGCGTTCCGGCGCGGGCAAGGCGCGGGGGGGCATGTTGCCGCTTGCCCCGGACATGGCGTCGCTTTCGGTCGGGTCGAACAACTTCCCCAGCCGTGTTTATGAAAACCCGCCGGACCTTGTGGACTGGCTGGCGTCCGGGATGCAGGCTCATAATGTCAAGCCCGAGATTGAGGCGTTCGACCTGTCCCACATCTTTCAGGCTGCAAAGATGCACGCCGACGGGCGTATTACGGACACGCCCTATGTGCAGTTCGTCATGGGGGTGAAGAACGCCATGCCGGTGGACCGTGCCGTTTTCGACTTCTACGTCGCAACCGTCAGACGCCTGTTCGGCAAGGATGTGCCGTGGTGCGCGGCGGGGATCGGGCCGCATCAGTTGACCCTGAATCAGTGGGCCGTCGCAGCGGGGGGTCATGCAAGGACCGGGCTTGAGGACAATGTGCGCCTTGACCGCGAAACCCTGGCCCCTTCAAACGCGGCGCTGGTGCGTCGGGTGGTCGGGATTTGCGAACAGAACGCCCGCCCCGTGGCGTCCTGTGATCAGGCGCGGCGCATTCTGGGGCTGAGGCCCGGCAAAAGCGGGCCACCATGATGCCGGATTTCATCCGGGTCAACGGGCGGCTACACCACTACCAGTTTCGGGCCGGGACCAGGGGGCGCGCCATTGTCTTCGCCAACTCCCTCGGCACCGATCTGCGCATCTGGGACAGGGTGATCGGGCATTTGCCCGTGGCGGTGCCGGTGCTTGCCTATGATACGTCCGGGCACGGGCTGTCACAGGGCGGCGCGCGGTCGATCACAGAGTTCGCCGCTGATCTTGCCACGCTAATGGAGGCGCTCGAGGTGGAGGCCGCGCTGATCTGCGGGGTGTCCGTGGGCGGCATGATCGCGCAGGCGCTGGCGGCGGCGCGGCCTGATCTTGTCGCCGGGCTTGTGCTTTGCAACACCGGGGTTCGCATCGGCACTGCCGAAAGCTGGGCCGCGCGCATCGGTACCCTTGAGGCGGGCGGTTTGGAGCCAATGGCCGATGAGATCATGCGGCGCTGGTTCTCTGACCGGTTTCGTCGGGACGAACCGGCGCTTGCGGGTGGCTGTCGGATGATGCTGACGCGGACGCCGCTTGCCGGGTATCGGGCGGTCTGTGCTGCGATTCGCGATGCTGACCTGACCGGGGGCGCAGGGCAGATCACCTGCCCGACCCTTTGCATTTCCGGCAGTGATGATCTTGCAACGCCTCCCGGAGTGGTCGAAGCGATGGCGGCGCTGATCCCTGGCGCGCGGACCATCTGTTATGATGGCGGCGGCCATCTGCCCTGTGTCGAGACCCCGGCCCGCCTTGCAGGGGACATCATCGGCCATATGGAGCATCTGCGATGATCTCTGTCTTTGAACATCCTTGGCTGGGCGGTCTGTTCGGCGATGACGAGGCCGCAGCATTGTGGTCAGCCGAGGCTCAGACCGGCCATTTTCGCGCCTTTGAGCGCGCCCTTGCTCTGGCGCTGGAGGCGACCGGGCATGTGGCCCCGGATCACGGCACCATGGCCGCGCGGGCGATAGAGACCGCCGGGCTGGACAGCGACAGCCTGGCACGGGGCACTGCGGCGGACGGCCTGCCGATCCCTGAACTGGTGCGGCAGCTTCGCGCCGCTGCGGGCAAGAGCCGCGCCGCAGTGCATTCGGGCGCGACCTCTCAGGACGTGTTGGATACGGCGCTGACGCTTACGCTCCGGGCGGTGTCCGATCTGATCATCCGCCGACTGTCGGCGTTGGATGAGGCGCTCGGCACCTTGTGCGTGATGTTCGGCGATACCCCCCTGACGGGCCGCACCCGTATGCAGGTGGCCCTGCCGATCACGGTGTCGGACCGTGTGCGGGCATGGCGGTCGCCCCTGGCCAGCCACATCAGGGCGTTGGGTGCCCTGCGGCCAGAGGTCGAGCGCCTTCAGCTTGCCGGGGCCGTCGGAACCCGTGCGGCGTTCGGGGCGCAGGGGCCGGAGATCGTCCGCCGGGTGGCCGATGATCTGGGGCTTCAGGCGGCCCCGGTCTGGCACACAGAGCGCAGCCGGTTGGCCGAATATGCCGGGCGTCTGTCCGCCATCAGCGGCGGGTTGGGTAAGATGGGTGCGGATGTCACGCTGATGGCGCAACAGGGGGTTGATGCGATCCGCCTGTCAGGCGGGGGGGGATCCTCGGCGATGCCGCATAAATCTAACCCGGTTCTGGCGGAACTTCTGGTTACGCTGGCCCGGTTCAACGCCACCCAGCTTGCCGGTGTTCACCACGCTCTTGTCCATGAGCAGGAACGTTCCGGCGCGGCGTGGATGCTGGAGTGGATGCTGTTGCCGCCGATGACACTGGCCACGGTGCGCGGTTTGGGGGCGGCAGGGGAGCTTTGCCGACAGGTCATATCTGTCGGCGACCAGGAACAGGGGCAGGGGCGCAGCTAACCCTGTTGCGGATACAGATTCAGAAACCTGAGCTGCGGCGCAAGCTGGTTGCACCCCATATCCGCGCCGGTGACCACGGCTTTTTGCAGCGCGCGGGCATGGGAAATCAGCGGTGTCGCCTGCTGGCCGGTGACAACATCGCAAACCGTCCTGGCAGAGGCGATTTGCTGAACGGTAAAGGGCAGCGGATCAGCCAGGGTCTTGCCCAGGGTTGTCGCATTCACCAGAATGTCGGCGGGCCTCGAGTCATTCGACACTTCGGTGTCCGGCCAGAACCGACTTATCGCCCGGATCACCTGCGCCTCCCGGTCCGCGTCAATGTCCTTCAGACAGACGCGCCCGATCCCGGCCTCGCACAGCGCATCCGCAATCGCCTGCCCGGCCCCGCCCCCGGCCCCCAGAATGAGGGCTGATCGGCCAGTGATGGTGCCGCCTGCCTCCCGGATCGCCCCCACCATGGCCAGACCATCCGTTGCCTCGCCGATCAATGCGCCATCCGCCTCTCGGCGCACCGTGTTCAAAGCCCCCAGCCGCGCCGCCCGGTCCGTCTTCTGGTCAGCCCGCTCAAAAACCGCCTGCTTGAGGGGATAGGTCACGGAACAGCCCGCAAAAGTGCGGCTCGCGCGGAGGAAGCGGAGGAAATCATCAAGCCCGTCCGGTGCGACATCCACCGCCACCATCCGCATGTCGAGCGCATTGTCTTTAAGCCAGGCATTGAACGCGGGCGGTGAGAACACACCTTCGACGGGTCGTCCGATGATCGGAAAGAGCCTGGTTGTGCCGGTGATCGTCATGGGTGGCCACATCCGAACGGGAATCGTTGACACTTCTTAATCCACAATATAAAAAATATCCAACATTTTACAAACCTGCAATGATTCATCTCGTCGGCCAGGCTGACAGACAATAAAGCCGGTCAAATGTGGTGTGGAAACAGCCCACCGGGCGAAAAACACAAGGGGAACCTGATGACAACATTACTGTCCCGACCAGAAACCCACTATGATGTTATCGTTGCCGGTGGCGGCGCAGGGGGTGTTGGGGCCGCTTTGGGGGCGGCCTCAAGCGGCGCGCGCGTCCTTCTTATTGAAAAATATGGCTTTCTTGGCGGGGCCGCGACCAGCTCGAATGTTCTGGCCTATTGCGGCTTTTTTCAGCAGGGGCCGGAGCCGGTCAAGGCGGTTGGCGGCGGTGCTGATCTGGTGCTTAACGAATTGCGCGCGCTTGGGCTGAATTGTGATCCTTTCAGGTCTCCGACAACGCTGAACTGGATCATTCTCCTGGAACCCGAGGCGGTCAAGCTGGCGCTGGATCGTGTTTTGCGTGCCAATGGCGTTGATGTGCTGCTGCATTCCCGCGTGGCCGCCACAACCCGCACGGCGGACAGAATCGAAGCCGTCACCCTGGCGGCGATGGATGGCCGCCGCCGGGTCATCGGCGAGGCATTCGTGGATGCAACCGGGGACGCCAACCTGGCGCTGGTGGCGGGGCTGCCCTGTCGCACCGGCAGCGACATGGGCCATCTTCAGGCGGTGACCGGCCCGATTCGTGTCGGCGGGCGTGACAAGTCGGTGCCCATTGACCGGTCCGCGATCATTGCCGCGTTTGAGGAATACAACAAGACCGGTGCGTATCCGGCGGCACGGCCCGATGGCGGCATCTATACCGAGGTTCCCCGAACCGGTGACATGTGGTGGATGATGTATGATTGTGCGCTCAGTGATCTATCGTCGGAAAGTTTTACCAAGGCCGAGCAATCAGCCCGCGCCGCAGCCCATGACTATGTCGGGGTGTTGCGCCGCCATGTGCCTGGGTTTGAAAACGCCTATCTTTTGCAGACCGGCCCGCAGATCGGCATTCGTGAAAGCCGCCACCCCCCGGCACGCTATGAGCTGACCAAAGAGGATTTGCTGACCGGGCGTCTGCGGGCGGACGGTGTTGCCCGCGCGGCCTGGCCTATTGAGGACCACACGGTGCCCGGCAACCCAACCTATCAGGCCATCGGCGGGGCGGGCTATGCCGATATTCCACTTGATTGCCTGCGGGCGAAGGGGCTTGATAACCTCTACTATGCCGGGCGCACGATCGGGGCCGACGCGGTGGCTTATGCGTCGGTGCGGGTGATGGGCACGGCGTTCGCCAGCGGTGAGGCCGCAGGCCGGGCGGCGGCTCTTCAAAGCGGGTCCGCCGGGGGTGCCGGTCAAGCCGATTCGGGCGGGGCGGGCGTTTTTTGGGGGGTTAAGACCTCTGTATAAGGGTGTGACTGAGAAAAATTCGGTCC
>JPPB01000307.1 GCA_001483205.1 alpha proteobacterium 3107 | reverse complement strand
GACGAACACGCCCACCATCACGCCCATGGCGACATTGACCCCCACGCCTGGCTGGACCCTGAAAACGGGAAACTCTGGCTTGATGTAATCGCTTACATTTTGGCAGAGGCCGACCCGGAAAACGCCGCCGTCTATTTGCGGAACGCCCGCGCGGGCCGGGACGAAATTGACGCGGCGATTGCGGATGTCGAGAGCCTTCTCGCCCCGTTCCGCGGCAAGGGCTATATCGTCCTGCATGACGCCTATCAGTATTTCAGCGAACGGTTCGGCGTTCCCGCTGTCGGGGCGATCTCACCGGCGGATGCCTCAGACCCCGGCCCGGCAAGAGTTGCCCGGATGCGCACCGTGATCGCAGAGCGGAACGTGACCTGTCTGTTGTCAGAGACCCGGCTTAACCCCGGCCTTGCGGGCCTTGCAGAGGCGGTCTTTGGCAAAGCCGGGGCCGAGATTATCGTCATTGACCCCCTTGGAACCGGGCTGGAACCGGGCAGCGCGCTCTACCCGGCGCTCCTGCGCAGCATCGCGCAAGGCATGGCCCGCTGTCCGTGACGCCGCGACCGGGTTGATCATCAGCGGCTGCGCCATCAACATGCGGGTTTCCAATCGCCCGGATGCGCGTTAGGTTGCTGGCAGAACCGTTTGCCCGGGGGCACCCGCAGGGGGGCTTTCCCCGGGCAATCCGGCGAATATCAACCTTGGGAGAGGACTTATGGCGAAACTGACGAACTGGCGGGTGATGGCCTTCGTGGCGGGGCTTGGCATGGCGGGGGCGGCAGGGGCCGATCCGGCCCTGGTTTTCGACCTTGGCGGCAAGTTTGACAAATCGTTCAACGAGGCCGCCTATAGCGGGGCGCAACGCTGGGTCAGCGAAACCGGCGGCAGCTATCGCGAGATTGAAATGCAGTCGGAAGCACAGCGCGAACAGGCCCTGCGGCGGCTGGCGGAAACCGGCTCTAACCCCATCGTGATGACCGGTTTCGCCTTCGGAAACGTGCTGAACGAGGTGGCCCCCGATTACCCGGACACCAAATTCGTCATCATCGACATGGTGGTTGAGCAGCCAAACGTGCGCTCGGTGGTGTTTCAGGAGCATGAAGGCTCTTATCTGGTCGGCATGTTGGCGGCGATGGCGTCGCGTTCGGGCACCGTCGGGTTCATCGGCGGCATGGACATTCCGCTGATCCGCAAATTCGCCTGTGGCTATGTGCAGGGGGCAAGGGCGGTCAACCCGGATGCGGTCATCATCCAGAACATGACCGGCACCACACCGGCGGCCTGGAACGACCCGGTGAAAGGCTCGGAACTGGCGCGCGCCCAGATCGCCCAGGGTGCGGATGTCATCTATGCGGCGGCGGGCGGCACCGGTGTCGGTGTTCTGCAAACGGCGGCGGATGAGGGCATCCTGTCCATCGGTGTGGACAGCAACCAGAATCACCTGCATCCGGGCAAGGTTCTGACCTCGATGCTCAAACGGGTTGATAACGCGGTTTACAACGCGCTCAGCCAGGGAAAGGCGGTCGAGTCCGGCTTTTTCGTCATGGGGCTTGCGAATGGCGGCGTCGGCTATGCGCTTGACGAACACAATGAGGCCCTGATCACCGCCGATATGCAGGCCACCGTCGATGAGGCGACCGACAGCATCGCGGGCGGCGCGCTGGTCGTCCATGACTATATGAGCGACAACGCCTGCCCGGTGGAGTAGGCCATGGGCGCGCCGGGGGCGGCGACGCGGGGGCAAACCGCCCCCGCGATCGAGTTGCGCGGCATTTCCAAGTCTTTCGGCCCGGTGCAGGCCAACAGGGACATTTCGATCTCTGTCCGGCCCGGAACCATCCACGGCATTATCGGCGAAAACGGCGCGGGAAAATCCACGCTGATGTCGATTCTGTTCGGCTTTTACCGGGCTGATGCCGGTGAAATCCTGATCCACGGCAGGCGAACGGCCATCCCCGACAGCCAGGCGGCAATCACCGCGGGCATCGGCATGGTGTTTCAGCATTTCAAGCTGGTGGAGCCGTTCACCGTGCTGGAAAATGTCATTCTCGGCGCGGAAGAAGGCGCGCTTTTGCGTCCGTCGCTGCGCCGGGCGCGCCGGGAATTGTTGCGTCTGGAAGAGGAATATGAGTTGCAGGTCGATCCCGACGCCGTGGTCGGCGACCTGAGCGTCGGCCATCAGCAGCGGGTCGAAATCCTCAAGGCGCTTTACCGCAACGCCGACATCCTGATTCTGGATGAACCGACGGGCGTTCTGACCCCCGGCGAGGCGGACCAGCTTTTCCGCATTCTGGCGCGGCTGCGCGAAGAGGGCAAAACGGTGATCCTGATCACCCACAAGCTGCGCGAGATCATGGACATCACCGATACCGTCAGCGTTATGCGGCGGGGCGAAATGACGGCCACCCTGAAAACGGCAGAGACCGGGCCGGAGGAGCTGGCGGAATATATGGTCGGGCGCAAGGTTTTGATGCGGCTTGAGAAAAACCCCGCCCGCCCCGGCAAACCGCTGCTTGAGATCGAAAACCTGCGGGTCACCGACGACAGCGGGGTTGAGCGGGTGAAGGGAATAAGCCTGAACGTTCGTGCGGGCGAGATCGTCGGTATTGCGGGCGTGGCGGGCAATGGCCAGACCGAGCTTTTGCGCGCGCTTGGCGGCTATGCAGAGGCAACCGGCACGATCTGTATCGGCGGCAAGCGGGTGCCTCTGTCCGGCCCCGGCGCGGACGGGGGCGCACGGCGGCGGGCCGGGATCGCCCATGTGCCCGAAGACCGCCACCGGGAGGGGCTGATCATGGCCTTCCACGCCTGGGAAAACATGGGCCTCGGCTATCACGACAGGCCCGAATACCGGCGCGGTATTTTCATCGACAACGCCGCGTTGCGACAGAAGACCGAAGGCCGGATCAGGCGGTTTGACGTGCGCCCCGCCGACCCGTGGCTGCCCGCCGGGAGCTTTTCGGGCGGCAATCAGCAAAAGCTGGTGATCGCGCGGGAAATCGAGAGCGACCCGGACATCCTGTTGGTGGGCCAGCCGACGCGCGGCGTCGATATAGGCGCAATCGAGTTCATCCACCGGCGCATCATCGCCCTGCGCGACGCGGGCAAGGCCATCCTGCTGGTGTCGGTGGAGCTGGAAGAGGTGCTTTCGCTTTCGGACCGGGTGGTGGTGATGTTTGACGGCCGGATCATGGGCGAACGGCAGGCCGCTGCCACCGATGAGAAAGAGCTCGGCCTGCTGATGGCGGGTGTGGCGCAGGGAGACCCGGCATGAGGGAATTGCCGCAATGGGTGGATGTGATCGTGGTGCCGGTGGTCTCGCTGCTGCTGGCGGCGGTGATCTCGGCGCTGGTCATCCTGGCCATCGGCGAAGACCCGGTGCTGGCCCTGCAAACGATGGTTTCCGGGGCGCTCGGTTCCTCTTATGGCTGGGGCTATACGCTCTATTACACCACCAATTTCATCTTTACCGGCCTTGCGGTCTCGGTCGCCTTTCAGGCCCGGCTGTTCAATATCGGCGGTGAGGGGCAGGCGATGGTCGGCGGCCTGGGGCTGGCGCTGGCCTGTCTGTATCTGCCCCTGCCGCACTGGATCCTGGCGCTGCCGGTGGCGATGCTGGCGGCGTTTATTTTCGGCGCGGCCTGGGCGGCGCTTCCGGCCTGGCTTCAGGCCCGGCGCGGCAGCCATGTGGTGATCACCACAATCATGTTCAATTTCATCGCCGCCGCGCTGCTGAACTATCTGCTGGTCAATGCGCTGCGCCCGCCGGACAGCATGGACCCGGCGACGGCGCAATTCCCTGGGGGCACACATCTGCCGACGCTGGCGGATTTGTTTGCGGTCTTTGGCATCGGGTTCGCCAAATCCGCCCCGGTCAATGTCAGCCTGATCGTCGCGCTCGCCGCCTGTTTCGGCGTCTGGCTGCTGATGTGGCGCACACGGCTGGGATTTGCGCTCAGGGCTTACGGCAATTCCGAAACCGCCGCGTCTTATGCGGGCATTTCACCCTACCGGATGATCATGGTCGCGATGCTGATTTCCGGTGGCCTGTCCGGTTGTATGGCGATCAACAACGTGATGGGAGAGGCCGAGCGGCTGGTTCTGAACGCCACCGAGGGGGCCGGGTTCATCGGCATTGCGGTGGCGCTGATGGGGCGGTCACACCCGGTGGGGGTGATCCTTGCCGCGCTTTTGTTCGGTTTTCTGTTTCAGGGCGGGGCAGAGCTTGCGCTCTGGACCAGCATTCCGCGAGAGCTGATTGTCGTCATTCAGGCGCTGGTGATCCTGTTCACCGGCGCGCTCGACAACATGGTGCGCGGGGGCATCGGGTTTGTCCGTGACGTGGCGCATACCCTTCGCGAAGCACCGGAACGACAGGGGAAAGGGTGATGGACGCCTCGACGATTATCGAGATTCTCAATTCTTCCGTCCGGCTGGCAACGCCGCTCTTGCTGGCCTGTCTTGCCGGGTTGTATTCCGAACGCGCCGGGATTTTTGACATCGGTCTTGAGGGCAAGATGCTGACGGCGGCGTTCTTTTCGGCGGCGGTGGCGGTGGCAAGCGGCTCTGCCTGGCTGGGGCTGCTGGCGGGGGTTGTCTCGGCGCTGGCACTGAGCGGGCTGCACGGGGTTGCCTCGATCACCTTCCGGGGCAACCAGTTGATTTCCGGGGTGGCGCTCAATTTCCTGGCCGCCGGGATGACGGTTCTTGTCGCCCAAAGCTGGTTTGGTCAGGGCGGGCGCACGCCGTCGCTTCAGGCAGGGGCGCGGTTCACCCCGGTTGATCTGCCGTTTGCCAGGGCGCTGGCCGATACGCCGGTTGTGGGGCCGGTCTATTCGGGGTTTGTGTCCGGGCATACGCTGTTGGTCTATATCGCCGTTCTCGCCGTGCCGCTGACCTGGTGGGTGCTCTACCGGACACGGCTCGGCCTGCGGCTGCGCGCGGTCGGTGAAAATCCGGGGGCGGTCGATACCGCCGGGGTGTCTGTGATCCGCCTGCGCTATATGGCGGTGGCGATTTGCGGCGTCTTGTGCGGGATTGCGGGCAGCCACATGGCGACGGCCTTGCAGGCGGGGTTCGTCAAGGACATGACGGCGGGGCGGGGGTTCATCGCGCTGGCGGCGCTTATCTTTGCCAAGTGGCGGCCGTGGCAGGCGCTCGGGGCCTGCCTGCTGTTCGGGTTTCTGGAGGCGGTCGCGGTGCGCTATCAGAACCTGAGCCTGGGCGGTATTACCATTCCGGTGCAACTGATGGATGCGCTGCCCTATATCCTGACGGTGATCATTCTGGCCGGGTTTGTCGGCAAGGCGATCCCGCCTGCGGCGGGCGGCATCCCCTACAGCAAAGAGGCGTGAGCGGCGTAAGGCCCCTCTGCATGATGTCCGGTCGGTAGGGGTGTAGCGTGGCTATAGCCTGACACCCTCGTGCTTACGGCTTTGCGCGGCGCGTTTGATCGCCTCGATGACCCGCAGGGCACTCAACCCGTCTTGCCGTGATCCCTCAACAGCGTGTCGATCTCGCGGGCCGAGTGGTTGCCGACCTCCTTGTCACCGACGAATTGCAATTCGGCATATTCCAGGCCGAATTCATCCATCACGTCAACCGCGCGCCTCAAATCACGGCTGATCCCGTCGCAGATGACCCCGAGCCTCACAGTTGCACCGCCTGTTTGCGATGAAGCTCCGCCCCGATGATCTGTTCGATCACGCGGGTGCAGGCCCGGTTGTCGATACGCAGCCCGTGTCATGCCCCGCCGCCGATACACTCATCGAAATGCGGATGTCGAAAAGGTTCCTCACCCCCGTCTGATCCACCAGAAGCCGTTGCCATTGCGCCATCATGCGAGAGGTCTCAGTGATTGGTCCTGGGGTGTTGCCTGCGGGCAATATCGCGGTATTCCGGCGCATCCCGCAGTGTCATACCCTGATCAAAGGGCTGCACCAGTTCGCGGAAATACTGCTGCCACGGGGATTGGCTGGCAGGCCCGTGATACCCGCCCTTTTCCGCCAGGGCTGCCCGCCGCCTTGCCAGCTCTGCCTCATCGACAAGCATATCGGCGCGGCAGGTGCCCAGATCAACCCGAACCCGATCACCGTTCCGCAACAGGGCAAGGCCGCCGCCATCCGCCGCCTCCGGAGTCGCGTTGAGGATCGAGGGCGACCCGGACGTGCCGGACTGTCGCCCGTCGCCGACACAGGGCAGTTCCGTTATCCCCTGTTTCAGCAAATAGGCGGGCGCGCGCATGTTCACCACCTCGGCCCCGCCGGGGTATCCTTTCGGCCCCGCCCCCCGCATGAACAGAATGCAGGTTTCGTCGATATTCTCTGCCGGGTCGTCGATGCGGGCGCGAAAATCTTCCGGCCCGTCAAAGACCACCGCCCGGCCCTCAAAAGCATTGGGATCATCCGGGTCTGAAAGGTATTTGGCGCGGAATTCCTCTGAAATCACGCTGGTCTTCATAATTGCGCTGTCGAACAGGTTGCCCTTAAGGTTGATAAAACCGGCGTCCCGGACCAGCGGAGAGCAGGCGGGCCTGATAACATCGGTATTGGCACTGGCGCGGTCGCGGCAATTCTGACCGATGGTCTGGTTATTGACCGTCATCGCCCCCGGATGCGGCAACAGACCTGCCCGCATGAGTTCGCCCACCACCGCCGGAACGCCGCCCGCCCGGTGATAGTCTTCGCCCAGAAACGCCCCGGCGGGTTGCAGATTGACAAGCAGCGGAATCCTGTGGCCGACAGATTGCCAGTCGTCATTGTCCAGCGGCACACCGATATGGCGGGCAATCGCATTCAGGTGAATGGGCGCATTGGTCGAACCGCCGATGGCAGAGTTGACAACGATGGCGTTCCCGAACGCTTCGCGGGTCATTATATCGGTTGGCCGCAGGTCATCCCACACCAGCCCGACGATCCTCTGACCGGTCGCATAGGCCATCTGCCCCCGCTCCCGATACGGCGCAGGGATTGCGGCAGAGCCGGGAAGCTGCATCCCCAGCGCCTCGGCCAGCGAGTTCATGGTGGTGGCGGTGCCCATGGTGTTGCAGAACCCCACCGACGGGGCGGCAGAGGCAACCAGATCGGCAAATCCGGCGTCATCAATCTCGCCCGTGGCGTGCAGCTCTCGCGCCTTCCAGATGATGGTGCCCGAGCCGGTGCGCCTGCCGTCAAACCAGCCGTTCAGCATCGGGCCGACGGAAAAGGCAATGGCGGGGATGTTCACGGTTGCCGCCGCCATCAGCAGGGCAGGGGTGGTCTTGTCACAGCCGATGTTCAGCACAACCCCGTCAATCGGATACCCATACAGGCTTTCGACCAGCGACAGATAGGCAAGGTTGCGGTCGAGCATGGCGGTGGGGCGTCTGCCGCTTTCCTGGATCGGATGCACCGGAATCTCGATGACCGTGCCACCGGCGGCAACCACCCCGTCCCGCACCCTCTTGCTGAGTTCGATATGGTGGCGGTTGCACGGGCTGAGGTCGCTGCCGGTCTGGGCAATGCCGATGATCGGCTTGCCCGACTGAAGCTCGTCGCGCGTTAGTCCGTAGTTCAGATAGCGCTCAAGGTAGAGCGCGGTCATTTCCGGGTCATCGGGGGCGTTGAACCACCGGCGCGAACGGAGGTGTTCCTTGTCAGCTTTGCTTGCCATGTCCTGTTTCCTGTCCGGCCCGGCCACCGTCGATGACATGCGCCTGCCCGGTGGGGTGGTGGTTGAGGCCGGGCGGTCGGGGGGCAGGCCGGGCCGGTCCCAGTGAACATCAGGCGGGCGGCGTTGGCAATCATATAGCGTGACGACGTAAAATTGATCACAGGTTCGGCCCCCGATCCTCTCAGGGCGCTGCTGCATGAATGTAAGCGCTTTCACCGAAAATGTAAGCCCTTACATTCCGGGAAAAGAGGCAAAACCCGCGCCCGGCTGGCTAAGGGGGGCGCGGCCCCAGGCAGTTCCGCCGGGCGGGATCAGGGCCGGGGCTTGGACTCAAAATCCGGTCGTCGGGCCATATTGCCGAAGGAAGACCCCTGTATGGTGGCCGCGCCGGACGGACGGTTTGGCCGCCGATACACCTTAATATGCAGAGGTCTTGATCCCCCGGATTGCGCGCGGATGGCCTGTAAGCCGGATTCTGTTCCCCCGGATCAGTGAACCGGGGGCGATGACCATTCGTCTGGCCCGCCCGTTGCCGGACGGGTCTGGCTGCCAACCCGGACCGTCTTAGGCGAAGCGGCCCCGCGCCGGACATCACCCGGCGCGTGCGGTCCCTATTCGGCATTGCTCCCGGCGGGGCTTGCCGTGCCGGGGCTGTCGCCAGCCCCGCGGTGGGCTCTTACCCCACCGTTTCACCCTTGCCCGACAGGCGCACCGGTTGCCCGGCCCGGCCATTGGGCGGTCTGTTCTCTGTGGCGCTTTCCCTCGGGTTTCCCCGGCCGGGCGTTACCCGGCGCCGTCGCTTCCCGGAGTCCGGACTTTCCTCGAAAAACCCATATGTCCTACGGGTCTTCCGCGGCCATCCGGCCATCCGCGCACCCCGTCCCCTAGCCGCGCGAACCGGCGCGGTCAACCGGAAAGCGCGCGGCAAGATCGGCGGCAAGTGCCAGGTCGGTCAGGTCGGGCGGGCCGTCATGCCGGGGCCGGAACCGCAGCCGGAACGCCTCTGTCAGCGCCTCGGGCGGTGCCGCCGGATAGCCGATCCGCCCCAGCGAGCGCAGGAAATCCGCATCAACACGCCCGCGCGCCCGCGCCCCTGACGCCCCGGCGGTCCGGGGCCATACCGACAGCCCCGCCGCCG
>JPPB01000306.1 GCA_001483205.1 alpha proteobacterium 3107 | reverse complement strand
CGCCGTCCCGCCCCCCCCACGGGGCGGCGCGTTCGCGCCTACCGTGCGGGCCGGACGCGGCCTTTCGGGATGTTTGTGCATCTGTCCCGGCAAGGCATATGCCACCTGCGCCATGACAGGATCAGGGTTGGACCCTGTGATCGATTTACGTCGCCACGCTATATCTCCGCCGGACCCGGACATCATGCAGAGGTCTTTGCAAGGGGGCGCGCGCCGCCCACCCTATTGAGGGGTAGACGGCGCGGCCCGGTCTTGCGACCGGGCGGATGGTTTGGCCGCCGATGCACCCTTATGCAGAGGTCTTATGTCAGAGGTCTTGACCTTATCCGCGGATAAGGTGCCGTGACCGGATTTTGGCAAACGTTTTGCCATCAGGCAAAGCACACCCGGCCCGAATATGCCCGCCCTAGTTCCGCTCCTGATCCACCAGCTTGCCCGCCGAAATCCACGGCATCATCGCGCGCAGCTTCCTGCCGACCTCTTCGATCTGATGCTCGTCATTCATCCGGCGCGTGCCCTTAAAGAACGGCTGACCAACGGCGTTTTCCTGCATGAAGTCGCGCACGAACCCGCCGGTCTGAATATCGCGCAGAATGGCCTTCATTTCCGCCTTGGTCCGGTCATAGGGCAGCACCCGGGGGCCGGACACATACTCGCCGTATTCCGCAGTGTTAGAGATCGAATAGTTCATGTTGGCGATCCCGCCCTCATAGATCAGATCGACGATCAGCTTTACCTCATGCAGGCACTCGAAATAGGCCATCTCAGGGGCATATCCGGCCTCGACCAGCGTCTCGAAACCACAGCGGATCAGCTCCACCAGACCACCGCACAGCACCGCCTGCTCGCCGAACAGATCGGTTTCGCATTCCTCGCGGAAGGTGGTTTCGATGATGCCCGAGCGCCCGCCGCCAATCGCCGAGCAATAGGACAGCCCGGTTTCCAGCGCCTTGCCGGTGGCGTCCTGATGAATGGCGACAAGGCAGGGCACACCGCCGCCCCGGACATATTCGCCGCGCACGGTGTGGCCGGGGCCTTTCGGGGCCATCATTATCACATCGACGCCCGGTTTCGGCTCTATCAGGCCGAAATGCACATTGAGACCATGGGCAAAGGCGATTGCCGCGCCGTCGTGCAGGTTATCATGGATATGCTTCCGGTAGGTCTCGGCCTGCAATTCATCGGGCATGGTGAACATGATCAGGTCGCACCAGGCGGCGGCCTCGGCAATGGCCATGACGCGCAGGCCCTCGGCCTCTGCCTTGGCCGCAGAGGGAGAGCCGTCGCGCAGCGCCACCACAAGATTTGCCGCCCCCGAATCGCGCAGGTTCAGGGCGTGGGCGTGGCCTTGAGAGCCATAGCCCAGAATGGCGATCTTCTTGTCCCTGATCAGGTTCACATCGCAATCGCGATCATAGTAAACACGCATCACGGTGGTCCTTTCGATAAAATTTCAGTGCCGTGTGCCATGGGGGAAGACGCGCCATGGCGGTCGCAGGTGTGTCGCCTGAAAGCGATAATCGGAAAAATTGGCCAGATAAACCCCGTATGAGGGAAAAAATCATGCAGGCGGGCGAAAGCGGTTGGTGTCGCCTGTGGCGGGGGCAGGCGATGACCCCGGTTTGGGGCTGTCCGGTTTGGCGATGACCTTTGCCGACAGCATACCCTTATCCGCGGATAAGCGACGGGGGGTGTCGGCGGCAGGCGCGCCCTCACGCCCCGCCCGGCCCAAGACAATAGGTCAGCAGTACTGCCCTTATCCGCGGATAAGCCTCGCCCGTGCCGGAGCAAAGGCGCGAACAATCCGAAGGGTAGCGCCCGCCCCGGCGGGTGCAAAGCGCCCGCCGGGGCGGGCGCTGCCCGGTCCTGCGACCGGGCGGATGGTTTGGCTACTGATGCGCTATTATTCAGAGTGCCCTTATCCGCGGATAAGGTCCGGGGGTGTCGGCGGCAGGCGCGCCCTCACGCCCCGCCCGCATCATACGCCTCGATGATCCGCGTCACCAGCGGATGGCGCACCACATCCCTGGCCGAAAAACGGCTGAAGGCAATGCCCTCGACACCGGCCAGCAACTGCTCGGCGTCATGCAGGCCAGAGCGCACCCCGCGCGGCAGGTCAACCTGGCTGGGATCACCGGTCACCGCCATCCGCGAGCCTTCGCCAAGACGGGTCAGGAACATCTTCATCTGCATGGTGGTGGCGTTTTGCGCCTCATCCAGCACGACAAAGGCATTCGACAGCGTTCGCCCGCGCATAAAGGCCAGCGGTGCGATCTCGACCCGCTTATCCTCGATCAGCTTTGCCACCTGCCTGCCCGGCAGAAAATCGTTCAGCGCGTCATAGAGCGGCTGCATATAGGGATCGACCTTATCCTTCATGTCGCCGGGCAGAAAGCCCAGACGCTCCCCGGCCTCAACCGCCGGGCGGGACAGGATGATTCGGTCCACCCGCCCCTCAAGGAACATGCTGACCCCGGCGGCGACGGCCAGATAGGTCTTGCCGGTGCCTGCGGGACCGACGCCAAAGGTCAGCTCGCTTGACATCAGCGCCCGCACATAGGCCCGCTGTGCGTCGGTGCGCGGCTCTACCGTCCGCTTGCGGGTCCGAAGCTCGACCCGCCCGCCCCGGAACATCTCCAGTTGTCCGCCGGTGCGGGCCTCTGCGCCCCCCATGCGAATCGCGCTTTCGATGTCGCCCGGCTCCAGCGTCTTTCCCGCCTCAAGCCTGCGATAGAGGCTGCGCAGAACCCCCGCTGCCCGCGCCCTCGCCCCGTCTTCCCCCACGACATCAAGCTGATTGCCCCGGCGCACGATCTGCACCTCCAGCGATGATTCGATCCGCGCGAGGTTGCTGTCGAAAGAGCCGCACAGGTCGATCAACAGGCGGTTGTCGGGAAATTCAAGATACGTTTCCGGAAGCGTTTCCGGGCGGGGATCAGGGGGAGGAACGTTGGTACCCAAAAAGAACTCCGGCAATCAGGTCATTGAAACGATGGTGCCAATTCATCCGCCCGAGCGCAAGCACCGTTTGCGACATTCGGTCGAAAACGGAACAGACAGGGGCGGGAAGGCGGCAGAACGCTGTCCCGTAGCGGGTGTGCCCGTTGCCCCCGCACAACAGGGGTTTGCAATGCCGACGGATTTTCCCGCAACGCCGGATGCGGGTTTACGGCGCGATGCAGTGACGGGAAACGCCCTGGCGTCCCTGTCGATGCTGGTCTGGGCGCTGAGCTTTCCGGCGGCGGAACTGTTGCTGGAAAGCTGGGATCCCATCGTTCTGATTTCAGTGCGGTTTGTGCTGGTGGTGGTGCTGCTTGTGCTGCTTTGGGCGGCTATCGAGGGCACGGGGCCCATCCTGCGCGCCCGATGGCTGAAGGGCATTCTGATCGGCGGGCCGGGGTTCGGGCTGGCGGCTTATCTGCTGCTGTTGGGGCAATGGATGACTGATCCGGTGACGGTTGCGATTATCGTGTCTTTTTCGCCCGTTGCCGGGGTGCTGTTAGAGGTAATCGCCGACCGTCGTCGTCTGCGGACACAATTCGCCCTTGGGGTAGTGATCTGTGTCGCGGGCGGGGTTGTCGCTACCGGGGCGTCCGAGGCATCAGGGGCAGAGGCCAATCTGGGCTACGGGGCCGGGGCGGCGGCCATATCGGTGTTTCTGTTTGCCTGGGCGTCCCGTGCGGCGGTCAGCAGTTTCCCCGAGCTTTCGGCGACCGGGCGCGCGACCGTGACCATGGCGGGCGGGCTGATCGGGGTGGCACCTGTCTGCCTGATCGCGCTGGCCGCAGGCATCGCGGCGCCGCCGTCCGGCCCGGTGGGGGTGCGCGAGATCGGCTTGCTGATCCTCTATGCCCCCATGGGCATGGCGCTGTCACAGGTGTTATGGATTGCAGGCGTCGGGCGGCTTGGCATTGCGGTTGCCAGCTTTCACATCAACCTGTCGCCCTTTTACGTCATGCTGTTCATGCTGGCGCTGGGGGCAGAGTGGAACCGGGCGCAGGCCCTGGGTGCAACGCTGGTTGTCGCCGGGGTTATTGTTGCCCAGTGGCGGCGGCGGCACCGGGCGGTCAGGGCAGTTCCGCCGAGGGAATAACCGCAAAAAACACCCCGCCGGACCAGACCCCGAACCAGTCTTCGCCCTTGTGCCGTTCGTGACAACCGACCTCGACCAGCCGGTAAAAGCTCTTGCGGTCAATCAGGGCCTCCAGATTGGCGCGAATCAGAACATAGGGCGACGGTTCGCCGGTCTTTGGGTCACGGACAACGCGAATCGGATGATCGGGACCGGCGGCGGCAAAATCCCCGACATGGGTCTCGAAGGTCAGCACCTGATCTTGGCCTTTGCCGGACCGTTCAAAATCGACGGCAACAAAGGGGGCGTCGTCCACGGTGATGCCCACTTTCTCGACCGGGGTGACAAGGAAATAGTCGTCCCCGTCCCGGCGCAGGATAGAGGAAAACAGCCTGACCAGCTCTTTGCGGCCCATTGGCGTGCCCAGATACCACCATGTGCCGTCCCGTGCGATCCGCATGTCAAGATCACCGCAGAACGGCGGGTTCCACAGATGCACCGGCGGCGGGCCTTTCCGCGTCGCGGTTCTGGCGGCGGCGGCGAGGGTGTCGGCGGTGGGTTTCACGGTCTTTTGTTCGGTCATGGGATTGCCGTTTGTGCTTTGCCGTTTGTGCTTTGCATGAGAAGAATATTTAATGTGCGGCGATGATACCACCCGATGCCGGACAATGATAACGGCAAAGCAGGAGACATGCCATGGCGGGTTTGCCGACGGATGCGGACAGCGTGGACAGTGCGGACAGTGCGCACGGGGCGGACGACCTGGCCGCCGCAATCGAGGCCCTGGGGGACAGGCTGGCCGAGGCAAGGGCGGGCGTGACCGGAGCCTTCATCGGGCAGGAGCAGGTCGTCAACCTTGCGCTTTCCACCCTTCTGTGCGGCGGAAACGGGTTGCTGGTTGGTCTGCCCGGATTGGGCAAGACGCTGCTGGTTGACACACTGGCCACCGTGATGGGGCTGAAAAGCAACCGCATCCAGTTCACGCCGGACCTGATGCCCGCCGACATTCTGGGGTCTGAGGTGCTCGACAGAAAGCCCGACGGCACACGGGAGTTCCGCTTTATCGGCGGGCCGGTGTTCTGCCAGCTTTTGATGGCTGATGAGATCAACCGGGCCAGCCCGCGCACCCAGTCGGCGCTGTTGCAGGCAATGCAGGAGCGCGAGGTGACGATTGCGGGCAAGCACCGCCCGCTCGGTGCGCCGTTTCATGTGCTGGCCACCCAGAACCCGATTGAACAGGAAGGCACCTATCCGCTGCCCGAGGCACAGCTTGACCGCTTTCTGGTGCAGATAAATCTGGACTACCCGGAGCGCGGGACAGAGCGCGACATACTGCTGGCGACAACGGGCATCGAGGAAAACAAGGCCTATCAGGTCTTTACCGGGCATGAGCTGCTGGAGGCACAGACAACCCTGCGCCGAATGCCGGTTGGGGAAAGCGTGGTCGGCGCGATCCTTGATCTGGTCCGGGCCTGTCGTCCCGATGATCCGTCCGCGCCCGAGGCGGTGCGCGGGGCCGTCGCCTGGGGGCCGGGGCCGCGCGCGGCGCAGGCGCTGATGCTGATGGTGCGGGCGCGCGCCCTTCTGGATGGGCGGCTTGCACCCTCTGTCGGGGATGTGGTCGCCATGGCGCGCCCGGTGCTGAGCCACCGCATGGCGCTGAGCTTTGCCGCCCGCGCGCGGGGCGAAAGTCTGGACGCGGTGATTGACGCGGTGCTGACCGGCAGCGTGCGGATCGGAACCGCCGCGTGACCCGCCGCCGGGCCATCCCGTTGCCCTGCTCTGTGTCTGTGGCATCACCGCACGGGCCAACAGACCGCCGGGGCGTCCGATGAGCGCGCAGCCGGATGCAGCGGCGGGCAGGCTGCGCCGGGCCGCCGGGGCGCTGGCCGATCCTCTGCCGCCCCTTCTGGCGCAGGCGGAGCGTCTGGCCCAGGGGGTCATGCTTGGCGAACACGGGCGCAGGCGCTCGGGGCTGGGCGATGAATTCTGGCAGTATCGCGCGGCGGTCGAGGGGGATGAGGCGCGGCTGATCGACTGGCGGCGCTCGGCCAAATCAGATGCCCATTTCATCCGTCAGAAGGAGTGGCAGGCGGTTCAGACGGTGTTGGTGTGGGTGGATGGGGCGGCGTCAATGAGCTTTGCATCCGGTCGTGATCTGCCGCGCAAGTCCGAACGGGCGAAAACCCTTGCCCTGGCGCTGGCGATTCTGCTGCTGAGGGCGGGGGAGAGCGTCGGGCTGGCCGACGGAACCGTAGCGGCGGCGGGCGGGCAGGGGCAAATCCTGCGCCTTGCCGGGGCGATGAGTGCGCCGGAAGGGGCCGCCGAGTATGGCACCCCCCGGCTGACCGGGCTGAAGCCGAATATCCGCGGGCTGTTCCTGTCCGATTTCATGGGCGACCTTGCGCCGGTCGAGGCGGCCCTGACCCGTGCGGCGGAGCGCGGGGTCAGGGGGGCGGTGCTTCAGGTTCTTGACCCGGCAGAAGAGGCGTTTCCCTATGATGGCCGGACGATTTTTGAGAGCATGGCCGGGGGCGTCCGCCACGAGACCCTGAAGGCGGGCGATCTGCGCGGGCGATACCGGGAGCGCTTGCAGGCGCGCAAAGAGGCGCTGGCGGCGCTCGCACAGACCACCGGCTGGCTCTGGCACTGCCATCACACGGATCAGAGCGCTTCTGCCGCCCTGTTGTGGCTCTATGCGGCCACGGAGCGAAGGCAACGATGAGCGCGGTCTTTGGTGCAATCGGCTTTACGACGCCCTGGCTGTTGTGGGGGCTGGCGGGGCTGCCGGTGCTGTGGCTGTTGCTGCGCGCCGCGCCGCCCGCGCCGGTCCGCCGCCGGTTTCCCGGCGTGATGCTGCTGTTGGGGCTGCGGGATGACGACAGCCAGAGCGACCGGACGCCCTGGTGGTTGATGCTCTTGCGCACCCTGCTGGTGGCGGCGCTGATTGTCGGTCTTGCAGGGCCGGTTCTGAACCCCCGCGAACAGCGTGCGGGGGCCGGGCCGGTGCTGATCCTGCTTGACGGCACCTGGGCGGGCGCGCGGGACTGGCCGCGGCGGCGGGAACGGGTGGCGTCGCTGCTTGGCAGGGCAGGGCGCGCGGGTCGCCCCGTCCATGTGATGGCCCTGACCCGGCCCGACCCTGTGCCGCCCGCCTTTCAGGCCGCGAATGTCTGGGCCGGGCGGCTGGCGGGGCTGGTGCCTGCCCCGTGGGAGCCTGACCGGGACGCGGTGCTGACCTGGGCGGCAGACCTCGGCCCGGCGCGGTTCGATACGTGGTGGATTTCCGACGGGCTGGCGCGGGACGGGCGTCCGGCGCTGCTCGACGCGCTGGAGGGGCGGGGCGAAGTCACCGTTTTTCAGTCCGCCCGCCCGGTGGTTGGCCTGCGCCCGCCCCGGCTTGAGGACGGCGCTGTCAGCCTTGTTGCCGTTCGGGAACAGGGGGGCGCGGGGCTGGAGCGGGTGGTGAACGCCCTTGGCCCGGACCCGGCGGGGCAGGAGCGGGTGCTGGCCCGGCAGAGTGTGACTTTTGCGCCGCAGGCTGTGGAGGCAGAGGCCGGTTTTGACCTGCCGCCGGAGCTTCTGGGCCGCATCAGTCGTTTCGTGATCGAGGGCGAGCGGTCGGCGGGGGCCGTGGCGCTGACCGATGACGCGCTGAAGCGGCGCGAGGTTGCGCTGATTGCCGGGCAAAGCCCGCGTGAGGGCCTGCAACTGCTCTCACCCACCCATTATCTGGAAAAGGCGCTGGCCCCGACCGCTGATCTGATCGGGGGGGCGTTGCCGGACATTCTGCCTGCCAACCCGGATGTGATCGTGCTGGCGGATGTTGCTGTCCTGCCCGAGGAACAGGCCCTTGCGCTTGCGGAATGGGTCGAGCGCGGCGGGATGCTGTTGCGGTTTGCCGGTCCCCGATTGGCGGCAAGTGACCTCAGCCGGGCGCGCGAAGACCCGCTGATGCCGGTGCGCCTGCGCCGGGGCGGGCGCAGTGTCGGGGGCGCGCTAAGCTGGGGAGAGCCGAAGCGCCTGCAACCCTTTGCCGAAAGCTCGCCGTTTTACGGGCTGGCGATCCCCGCGGATGTCTCGGTCACCTCGCAGGTGGTGGCGCAGCCGGACCCGGAACTGTCGGCCCGCGTCATCGCCGCCCTGTCGGACGGCACCCCGCTGGTGACGCGAAAGCGGCTGGGCGCGGGGCAGGTGGTGCTGTTTCACGTCACCGCCAATGCCGAATGGTCGTCGCTGCCCCTGTCCGGGCTGTTTGTCGGGATGCTGGAGCGGCTGGCGGTTTCCGGCCACAGCGCTGGTTTGGCAGAGGCAGAACTGACAGGCGCGACCTGGATTGCCGAAACCGTTCTGGACGGGTTCGGCGCGCCGGGGGATGCCGGGGCGGTTGCCGGGGTTGACGGCGCGCGGCTGGCGGGCGGCACACCGGCACGGGACATGCCGCCGGGGGTGTATTCCGCCGCCGGGCGGGACCGGGGGGTTGCGCTGAATATCATGGCGTCCGGGGCGCGGCTCGCCCCTGCCGAATGGCCCGCCACCCAACGGGTTGAGGGGCTGGAGGTCGCCCGTGAGACCAGACTGAAGGGCGCGCTGATGGCGGCGGCGCTGCTGTTGCTGATCCTTGATACGCTGGCCGCCCTGTGGGTTGCCGGGCGGTTGCGGGGCCTGCGGCGCGTGGCCGGGACGACGGGGCGAACGGCGACCGGCGCAACCCTGCT
>JPPB01000305.1 GCA_001483205.1 alpha proteobacterium 3107 | reverse complement strand
GCCCCCCCGTCAGGCCGGTTCCCCCACCGCCGGGGCAGCCGCAAACAGGCCCCGCGACCGCAGCATCTTCTCCACCACATCGCCAAACGAAGAAGGCGTCGGCACAATGTTCACTCCGGCCTCGCTCAGCACCTCGACCTTTTCCTGCGCCGACTCGCCAAAGGCCGAAACAATCGCCCCCGCATGGCCCATCCGCCGCCCTTTCGGGGCCGACAGACCGGCAATATAGGCCGCCACCGGCTTGGTCATGTGATCGCGCACATAGGCCGCCGCCGCCGCTTCCTGCGGGCCGCCGATCTCACCCACCATCACCACCGCATCGGTCTCCGGGTCAGCCTCGAACAGTTCCAGAATATCCCGAAAGCTCGACCCGTTGATCGGATCACCGCCGATCCCCACCGATGACGACACGCCGATCCCGCGCGCCTTCATCTGGCTGGCGGCCTCATAGCCGAGCGTGCCCGAGCGCCCGACAATCCCGACACGACCGGGCAGATAGATATGCGGCGGCATCAGCCCCGCGAATGCCTGACCCGGCGTGATAATCCCGGCACAGTTCGGACCGATAAGGCGCATCCGCTTCTCTGCCTTGTAGCGGCGCATAAAGCGTTTCACCCGGATCATATCCTGCGCCGGAATGCCGTCGGCGATGCACACGCAGGTCTTCATGCCCGCATCCGCCGCCTCCATCATCGCGTCGGCGGCAAACGGCGGCGGCACAAAGGCCATCGCCAGATCAGCCCCGGTTTCGGCCACCGCCCCCTTGATGGTGTTAAAGACCGGACGCCCCAGATGGGTGGTGCCGCCCTTGCCCGGCGTGACCCCCCCCACCACATCGGTGCCATAGTCGATCATCTCCCGGGCATGGAACGACCCGATCCGCCCGGTAAAGCCCAAAACCAGAACCCGTGTGCTTTTGTCGATCAGAATCGCCATCAGGCTGTCCCCCCTGCCATGCCGGATGCCGTGGCTTTCCACGCCGCAACCACCTTTTCGGCGGCCTCGGCCAAAGTCTCGGCCGTGGTGATATTCAGGCCGCTGTCGGCCAGCAGCTTCTGCCCTTCCTCAACATTGGTCCCTGACAGCCGCACCACCAGCGGCGTCTTCAGGTCGAGTTCCCGCACCGCCCGGATCACCCCCTCGGCAATCCAGTCACACCGGTTGATACCGGCAAAGATATTGACCAGAATCGCCTCGACCTTCGGATCGTTCAGAACCGCCCTGAAAGATTTCAGCACCCGCTCCGGCGAGGCCCCGCCCCCGACATCAAGAAAGTTCGCCGGTTCCCCGCCCGCCATCTTGATCATGTCAAGCGTCGCCATTGCCAGCCCCGCGCCGTTGACGATGCACCCGATCCGGCCCTCAAGCCCGATATAGCTGAGGCCGCGATCACTGGCGAAGGTCTCGCGCGGGTCTTCCTGGCTCTTGTCGCGCAGTTCCGAGATATTCGGGCGACGGAACAGCGCATTGTCATCAAAGCTGAGTTTCGCATCCAGCGCCACGATTTCGCCCGCGCCGGTCACCACCAGCGGGTTGATCTCCACCATGGTCGCATCCAGCGCGCTGAACGCTTTGTAGCAGCCGATGATCGTCTTCACCGCCTGGGGGATCAGCACCGGATCAAGGCCAAGCTGAAAGGCGATCTCGCGCGCCTGAAAGGCCTCCATACCGACCGCCGGATCAACGACGGAACGGATGATGGTGTCGGGTTCGTGGGCCGAGATTTCCTCGATCTCCATGCCGCCCGCCGAGGACGCCACCACAACCACCCGCTCTTCGGTCCGGTCAAGCACGAAGCCCAGATAGATTTCCTGGGCGATATTGGTGGCTTCCTCGACATAGAGCCGCCCGACCAGCTTGCCCTGCGGGCCGGTCTGATGGGTGACCAGCTTGCGCCCCAGCATATAGGCCGCGGCGTCCATCACTTCGGTCTCGGTCGAACAGATGCGCACACCACCGGCCTTGCCCCGTGCGCCGGAATGAACCTGCGCCTTGACGACCCACTTGTCGCCCGACAGTTCCTGGGTGCGATAGGCCGCCTGTTCGGGGCTGTAGGCAATGCCGCCGCGCGGCACCGCCACCCCGAAGCCTTTCAAAAGCTCCTTGGCCTGATATTCGTGGATGTCCATATGGTGCGGCCCTCCCTCAGCCGCGGGCGGCGATGGCGTCGGCCACCGTCAGCACATTCCGCGCCATCCGTTCGCTGGCGGCGTCAATCATCTTGCCGTCGAGAGAGGCCGCGCCCCGGCCCTCTGCCTCGGCCTTTTTCAGCTCTTCGATGATCCGCCGCGCGCGGGTCACCTCGGCCTCGGGCGGCGAGAACACATCATTGGCCAGCGCGATCTGGCTGGGATGGATGGCCCATTTGCCCTCTATCCCCAGTGCCGCCGCGCGCCGGGCCGAGGCGACATAGGCCTCTGGGTCCGAGAAATCGCCGAACGGCCCGTCGATGGCGCGCAAGCCATAGGCGCGGCAGGCAACGGTCATCCGGCTGAGGGCAAAGTGCCACTGGTCGCCGGGATAGTCGGGGTTGAGGCCACCGATCACCACCGTGCGGGCACGGTTCGAGGCCGCATAATCGGCCACCCCGAAATGCAGCGCCTCCAACCGCCCCGGTGCGGCGGCAATCGTCTCGACATTGGCCATGCCGAGCGCGGTCTCGATCAGCGCCTCCAGCCCGATGCGGCGGGTCAGGCCCATGGCCTCCTCGATCTGGCTGACCATGGTTTCGACGGTATAGAGGTCGCCCGGCACCCCCACCTTGGGCACAAGGATGGTGTCCAGATGCGCACCGGCCTGTTCGACCACATCAACCACATCGCGATACATATAGTGGGTGTCCAGCCCGTTGATGCGGACGGAAACGGTCTTGCCCGCTGCCTTCCAGTCAATGTCATTCAGCGCCGCGATGACATTCCTGCGCGCCTGTTCCTTGTCGGGCGGCGCAACCGCGTCCTCCAGATCAAGAAAGACATAATCGGCGGCACTGTCGGCGGCCTTTTCGATCATTGACGGGTTCGACCCCGGCACCGCCAGTTCCGAGCGTTGCAGGCGTTGTTGTTTCAGCGGGTGCAGCGTGTAGCTCATTGTTTTTCTCCGAAATCAGGGGGTCAGGCGGCTTTGCCGGGGGCGGTGGCCTTGCCGGGCGCGGTGGCGCGGAAATGCTCCTGCGCGGCGGCAACGCCTGCGCCGGGGGTGATGCGCGCCCCGTTGTCGCGCAGCGCCATCTCTACGGCGGACAGCGCCCCGCACAGCATCACCGGATTGAGCGACCCCAGATGGCCGATGCGGAACGCCTTGCCGGCAAGCCGCGCCAGCCCGGTGCCAAGCGAGGTCTGGTATCTCTCATACGCGGTGCGGATCACCGCCGCCGCATCCACGCCCTCGGGCGCATAGATGGCACTGACCGTATCCGAGTGCCATTCGGGGCCGCGCGCAACCAGCTCGCAGCCCTCCCAGGCCGCCACCGCCGCCCGCGCGCCCTCGGCCAGCCGGGTGTGGCGCGCCCAGACATTTTCCAACCCCTCGGCAATCAGCATGTCCAGCGACACCCGCAAACCGCGCAAAAGCTGGGTCGCGGGCGTATAGGGGAAATAGCCGGTCGCATTGGTGGCGATCATGTCATCAAAACTGAAATAGCACCGCGCCATGGTCGAGGATTTCGCCGCCGCCAGAGCCTTTTCGCTGACCGCCAGAATGCCCAGACCGGCGGGCAGCATAAAGCCCTTTTGCGACCCCGATACCGCGCAATCCACCCCCCAGGCGTCCATTTCAAACGGGATGGAGCCGACGGAACTCACCCCATCGACAAACAGCATCGCCGGGTGGCCGGTCTGATCAAGCGCCGCCCGCAATGCCCTGATGTCAGAACTCACCCCGGTCGCGGTTTCGTTATGGGTGGCCATCACCGCCCTGATCTTGTGGCCGGTGTCGGCGGCCAGAACACGGGCGTAGTCCTCGACCGGCACCCCCCTGCCCCATTCGACCTCGAAAACCTGCACGTCCAGCCCCAGACGCTGGGCCATATCGACCCACAGATGCGAAAACTGCCCGAAGCGCGACATCAGCACCTTGTCGCCGGGGCTCAGCGTGTTGGAGATCGCCGCCTCCCACATGCCGGTGCCCGAGGACGGATAGACAAAGACCCGGCCGGTTTCGGTGCGGAACGCCGTTTTCAGGTCTTCGAGCAGCGGCAGGATGAATGCGCCGAAATCCGGGGCGCGCATGTCCTCCATCGGGATGTTCATTGCCTGGCGGACAGGCTCCGGCACATTGGTCGGGCCGGGGATGAAAAGGTGGTGATAACCGGACACGGCTGCGATCCTCCTTCGTGAAACCGTTTTGCCGATCACACACGGTTTTGCGCGTCACCACCACCCCCTGCCGGATAGGCTCTTGCCCGTGCCGGGCAGGGCATGGCCGCCATTCGGGTAGGGCCGCCCCACCCGGACGGGTTGGTCTGGGGCCATGGCGGGTTGAAATTTCCCGCAAAACCGCGCAGGAAAAATTTCCGATAGAAGATTTTCGACCCGATCCGCGCCGGGCGGTGGCGCGCCCTGCCCGATTTTGCCGGATTAGGCCCTGTGGAACCGGCGGCGATACAGTCAGGATACGGGCGGAATGGCCGGAACGCAGGAACGAAGCAGACAGACGGATGGGACACGCAATGAACATCATCGCTGCCGCCGGACAAAAGGTGATATGCGACAGTGTGCGGATGATCGTCTGCGCGGACCGGACCCATGTGTTTTGCGGGCAGGCCGATTCCGTTGCCGAGACCATGCGTCTGGTGCGCGGTGTCTCCGGCCCGCTGATGGTCATCGCCGGGGCGCATCTGCCCGACGGGTATGCCGCCGACCTGATGCGCAGCGTCAGCGCGGAAAACGCCGCGGCGCGGTTCATCATCCTGACCCGGCCCAATGAGATCGGCTATGCGCGCGAGGCGCTGAAGCTGGGGGCCTGCGCCCTGTGCCTGATCGACGACATCCACGATATGTTGCCGAGGCTGCTTGGCGCGCAGGACAGCGGGGTTGTCTCGCTTCCCGCCCGCATGATGCAAAAGCTGTTGTCGGACGATGCCGAGCGCCTGACCCGGCGCGAACATGAAATTCTGGTGCTGCTGGCCGAGGGGCTGACCAATTTCCAGATTTCCGCCCGTCTGGGCCTGTCACCCAACACGGTGAAATATTATCTGAAGGCGATTTATCAGAAGCTCGATGTCACCTCGCGCGGCGCGGCGATTGCGAAATTCGTCGCCGGGGATTTCTGAGGCGGGCGCGGGGGCGAGGGCGGTATTCGGGGCCGGGAAAAACCTCTGTGTGATGGCGTATCGCGCACCAACCCGGCGGCCTGACCAAATTATCAAGACCTCTGCATAATAGCCAAGCCGGGCAGCCGCCTGCCTGGGCGGGCGCTTTTCCGGACAGTCCAAATTGGCGATTCTCTTTCCATAAAGTCCATATGCTGCAAAAGGTTGAGGCGTTTATAGCGCCTGCCGGGGGGCAGGCAGGCGCTGCCCGGCGTTCCGCCGGGTGGGACAAGTTGGCTGTCGATACGCCATTATGCACAGGTCTTTTGCCTGCTGAAGTCCCGCTGGCCCGGTCTTCCCCCCGCCCCGCCGACATATGCGTTTTCTGCATGGCGGCATTGACCAGCTCGGGGATTGTGCAAGTGCAGCATATGCCTATCTTCGGGGCATCCGAGACGGGCATGAGGCCCGATCCGGGAAAACGCTGAAAGTGAGTAAGAGAATGGCTATCGCAACCGAAGCCCATGCAGTCGAAGCAGGTGCGTTCAACCGCATCGCCGGTATTTTCCACGCCGTTGTCACCACAGTGCAAAAGCGGCGCGTCTACAGGCTCACACTGTCGGAACTGAGCAAGCTGAGCGACCGGGAACTGGACGATCTCGGCATCAGTCGGGGCAATCTGCACACAATCGCCCGGCGCGCGGCCTACGGCGCGTAAGGCAACGGAACCGGGCATCCCTGTCCTCCCCGGGATGCCTGCACGGGGGTCACCCCCCGGAAAACAGGGCAGAGGCTCAGGCCTTATGCTCTGAACCGGAGCCCTGAAGCGGACGCGCGGCTTCCCTCCCCTGCGGCGCGTCCCGCATTGCCGGGGCCCGGTGGTAAACGAACGGCCTGTACCTCCTCCCACAGGCCGGTCGTGACAGAGAACGGTAGCGCCTTTCCTCCTCCCCGGCGCTACCGTTCTTTTGTCCCGGTTTTTCGCCGGATGGTGCCCGTCACCTGCGTGCGGCAAAGAACCTGCGCAACAAAGCCTCTGAGTCCCGTGCCCGAATGCCGTCATAAACCTCCGGCCTGTGATGGGCCTGCGGGTGGCTGAAAACGCACGGGCCTTGCGCCACGCCGCCCGACTTGGGGTCCGCCGCGCCGTAAAACAGCCGCGCGATGCGGGCCGCGGCGATGGCCATGGCGCACATCGGGCAGGGTTCAAGCGTCACATAAAGGCTGCACCCGGAGAGCCGCTCGCTGTCCGTGGCCCGGCAGGCGGCGCGAATGACCAGCATTTCCGCATGTGCGGTGGGGTCGGCCCGTTCCCGCATCCGGTTGCCATCGGCGGCAAGCACCCGACCATCGGCAGAGATGACCACCGCGCCGACCGGCACCTCGCCCCGGTCTGCGGCCTTCTCTGCCTCTTGCAGCGCGATGTCCATCCATGATCTGAACCCGCTCATAAGGCCCTCAGCATATTGGCCGGGCCGGGTCGCGCCTGGCTCATCCTTACGGCCCCGGCCCTGGCCCCACACCGGTTCAGTTGTTACCGAATATGTCCAGCAGCTTGTTGCCGATCTCTTCCTCAACCTTGCGCTTCACCGCATCCTCAACGCTTTCGCCCCCCTGCCGGGTGACGCCAAGGGCCTCCTCGGCCTCCTGCTTCAGGCGCTCCTCGACAGCGCGGCGCTCCCCGGCCAGTTCCTGCTCCAGCAGAAACTCCAGATCGGGGCGGACGGACGGGGCGGCCCACGGGCCGGTGATGATGACCGGCACACTGATCCCGCCGCCATCCTCCCCCGCCAGCGCGGTCGGGATCACCCGGTAATCAAGGCTCTGATTGCCGATGTCCACCCGGCCCGCCCCGGTTGCGCTGATCAGCGGCGCGGCAAGGGTCAGGTCATCATTCGACAGCACACCGCCGTCAATGGTGAAGGTCGCGGTGACGGCATCATAGATCGTCGTGCCGCCGCCCGCCCCCTGCGGGTTGCGCAATATCCCGAGCAGATCAATCCCCTGCAACGCGCCCTTGCCAAGGTCAATCGACCCGCCCCCCGACAGGCTGTGCATGATCGTGTTCACATCGTTGCCGACGCCGAGGATTTGCAGGGAAACCGCGCCGGTCCCGCTCAGCCGCTCATATCCGGCGAAATCGCGCAGCATCGGTTGCAGGGCCATGTCATCCGCCCGCAAATCGCCCCCCACCGACAGACCATCGCGGCCATTCACCACCAGCTCGCCGGACACAATGCCCTCATACGCGCCGATCCTGCGCAGGTCAAAGACGAGGCGCGCGCGGTCCAGCGTTGCCGTCACATCCGCTTCGCCCAGCTTCAGCAGCCCAAGGTCAATGCTGTCGGCGACAAGCCCCACCTGCCCGTCGGCAAGGGCAAGGGGGGCGGTGTCAATCGGCTGGTTCGGCCAGCCCGGTTGATTGCCGGATGCCGCGTCGCCCCCGCCGCCCGATGCCAGGGACGAAAAATCCAGCGCGCCGCCGGAAAACCGCGCATTCACCCGTGGCCGGTCGCCGCTGAGATCAATGTCGAACCCGCCGGTCAGCGCATTGCCGTCCAGCCGGATCGCCCCGTCGCGCAGATGCACGACCTTCTCGGGCATCACGGTCAGATCGCCGGAGAGCGCCGCGTTGTTCCGCCCGAACCCGGCGGGAATGTCCGGGGCGCTCTGCCCCAGGGCGCGAAACAGGGCGGGCGGGTCGTCGAGCGTTGCCTCAAACCGGCCTTCGAGCGCCACCGGGCCATGGCCGCCACGCCCGTTGAGCGCCAGCGTATTCGCCCCGCTGCTGACAGAAAGGTCAAGCCCGGTCACGTCCCCGGCCACAAACAGGTCAAATTCCGCAATGCGGGCGCGGGCCTCCACAGGTTGCCCGTTCACGCGCGCCGACAGCGCCATGTCTGCCGGGCCGTCAAAGGCCAGAAGGCTCAGTTTGAGATCAAGATCGCTGATTTCCGCCTGCCGCCCGGTTGCCCCGTCGGTATGGATGATCCGCCCGCCGCGCAGGATGCCGCTGTTGATGGTGAAGGCGCGCAGGGTGTCGCGGGGGGCAGTGGCCTCGGGTGCCCCGGTGTCCGCCGTGTCCGCCGCGCCGAAATTCCAGTTGGTGCGCCCGTCGGCGGCGGTCTCCAGCCGCAGGACCGGGTTGATCACCGCTACCTCCTCGATCCTGATTGCGCCCGAGATCAGCGCCCACAGGTCCACCCCCACCCGCGCGCTGTCAGCGCTCAGCATCGGCCCCGCGCCGGACCAGTCGGCATTGGCGACCTCGATGCGCCCGACCGTGACCCCAAGCCGGGGCCAGATGGTGGTGCGCACATCGTCCGAAAGCGTCATCGCCCGCCCGGTCGCGCTCTCGAACCGCTGTTCGGCGATTCGGGCGATCCGCTCACCCGGCACGAATATCAGTGCCGCCAGCGCCAGCGCCACCAGGATCAGACAGAGAATGCCGATACGGACAATCCAGCGCATGAGGGGCCTCTTTCACGGTGATGGTGGGCGACGAGTGCAGCCTAAGCGGTTCGCGGGGGACGGGCAAGCGGGGAAAGCGGGTATGGCCCTGATGTTCCGCCCGAGATCTCTGCATATTGGCGCATCGGCGGCCAACTCTGATCCTGTCAGGGCGCTGCTGCATGGATGTAAGCGCTTTCACCGAAAATGTAAGCCCTTACATTCC
>JPPB01000304.1 GCA_001483205.1 alpha proteobacterium 3107 | reverse complement strand
CGGGCCGCGCCGTCCCGCCCCCCCACGGGGCGGCGCGTTCGCGCCCCCCCGAGCGGGCCGGACGCGGCCTTTCGGACGGGGCGCGCATCTGTCCCGGCAACGCACTTGCCATCTGCGTCCTGCCCGGATCAGGGTTGGAACCTGTGATCAATTTTATGTCGTCACGCTATACAAGGCCCCACCGTTTTCACCCCTGCCCGCCACCGTTCCGGCTGTGCAGAACCGCGCCGACGGCCTGTTCCACCGCCGCCCGGGTCAGCTCAAGGTCCGCCGCCGTCAGCGCCAGCGACGGATAGAGCTTGCCGGGCGACTTGAACACCCCGTTTGCGCGCAACGCCTTGTTGTAAATCACATTATCGGCAGGGTTCCGGTGCCGGGCGCTCCGATAGTCACGGCACACCGCATCCGTAAAATACACATCGAACAGCGCCGCATCCCCGCAAATGCAATGGGCAATCCCGGCCTTGCTCAATGCCTCTGACTGCATCTGCTGCACCTGCCGTCCAAGGCTGCGCAGACGCTCATACTGTCCGGGGCGCGCCAGCACCTCCATCGTCTTCAGCCCGGCGGCAGAGGCCACCGGATTGCCCGACAGCGTGCCCAACTGCATCAGCCACCTGTCCGGCCCGACAACAGCCTTGTCGAAATGGGCCATGATGTCCGCACCCGCCCCGACTGCCGCCAGCGGAAAGCCGCCGCCGATAATCTTGCCCAGAGTGCATATATCCGGGATCACCCCGTAACGCTCTTGCGCGCCGCCATAGGCAAGGCGAAAGCCGGTCACGATCTCATCGAATATCAGCAACACATGATGCCTGTCACACAGCGCGCGCAGCCCTTCCAGAAAACCGGGCCGCGCCGGGATAATCCGTTGCAGCGGTTCAACGATGATGGCGGCGATGTCGTCATGCTCCTCAAGCAGAGAGGCAACGGCCCCCAGATCATTGAACGGCGCAATCAGCACCTGATCGGTCACGGCCTGGGGAATCCCCGCACTGTCGGGCACGGCCTGCGGGAAATTCACGTCGCGCGCAGGCGCAAGGCTCATCTGCGCCTCGGCGGACATGCCGTGATAGCCGCCCTCGAATTTCAGGATCCTGTCCCGGCCGGTATGGGCGCGGGCAAGGCGGATCGCATACATGTCCGCCTCTCCGCCCGAGGTGACGAACCGCACCTGTTCGCAACAGGGCACCGCGTCGATGATTGCCCCGGCCAGCTCGATCCCCCTGGCGTTGTTGGCAAAGAAAGTCATGCCTGCGGGAAGCTGCGCGAATATGGCCTCCATCACCTCCGGGTGGCCATGGCCGAGCAGCATCGGCCCCGAACCGATCAGGTAATCCACATAGTCGCGCCCGTCCTCATCCCACACATGCGCGCCTTGCCCGCGCGCAATAATGATACCGGGGTCGAAATTGCCGAACCCCCCTGCGGGCAGGACTTCGCGGGCACGGGCGATCCATTCGGCTTGGGTGCGGATTTTCTGCATCCCGTCACTCCAATACCATATCCGGCGGCCCGAGGTGATCCGGGTCGGGGGAAACGCCCAGACCGGGGCCGTCGGGCGGCGATATGCGCCCGCCGGTCCGCACCGGGCCATCAGCGCACAGCCGGGGCGTGACATAGCCCGACAGGTCGCAGACATTCATCAGCGCGGCGGGGGCCGTGGCCGCACCCAGATGCAGCAGTGCCGCGGTGGTGATGTCGCTGCCCCAGGTGTCTTCGATACACATCTTCGCCCCGGTATGCAGGCAAAGATCACGGGCCGCCCGCGCCGCCGACAGCCCGCCGAATTTCGACAGCTTGATCGCCACCGCATCCATACAGCCCCGCCCATGGGCTTCAAGCAGGGTGGCGGTGTCATGGACCGCTTCGTCCATCTTCATCGGCAGCCCGGTCGCGGCGCGCACCCGTGCGCAGTCGGTGATCGTCGCGCAGGGCTGTTCCAGCATCACATCCGCCCCGGCAACCGCGCGCCCGACGCGGGTTGCCTCAAGCGAGGTCGCGCCGCAGTTCCAGTCACCATAGACAAGCGGGCCGGGGCCGACGGCCTCTCTGACCCGTATCAGCCGTTCGGTATCGGTCTGCCAGTCGCCTGACGCGCCGAGCTTGACCTGAAACTGGGTGATGCCGCGCGCCTGCGCGTCACGGGCGATCCGGGCCATCTCTTGCGGGGCGGTGCAGGTGATCGAGTGATACAGCGGCAGGGTTTCCGCCCGCCGCCCGCCGAAAAGCGCAAAGAGCGGCAGCCCGGCAACCTGCCCGGTGATGTCCCACAGCGCAATGTCGAGCGCGGATTTGGCATAGACATGGCCGGGCAGCCAGGCATCAGCCCCGGCCATCACCGCCCCGGTGCCGACAGGATCATGCCCGAGGATAACCGGGGCCAGCTCGGTCAGCGCAGGGGCGACGCCGCGCGCATAGGCAGGCAGGTAGTGCGGAATCGGGCAGACCTCTCCCCACCCGATGATCCCGGCGTCAGTGGCAACGGCGATCACCACCGTTTCCACCGTGTCGCAGGTCTTGCCATCGGCCATGTAATAGGGGGTGTGGCTTGTCAGCGGGACATGCCAGAGGGACAGGCGGGTGATTTTCATAAGACCTCTGTATATTGACTGAGCCGGGCAGCCGCCTGCCTGGGCGGGCGCTTTTTCCGACTTCCGTATTGGCGATGATCCTGCCATAAAGTCCATATGTTGCAAAAGGTTGAGACGCTGAAAGCGCCTGCCCAGGCAGGCGCTGCCCGGCGTTCCGCCGGGCGGGACAGGGTGGCCACCGGTGCGCCATCATGCAGAAGCCTTTTCATGGGCAGACCACGATGTTGCCGCTGTGTTTCTTGGCGATAAAGGCCGCCTGCGCCGCACGAAGCTCCGCAAGACCATATGTAGCGGCCAGTGCGGGCCTGATCTCGCCTGCCTCGATATACCGCACGACGGCGGGCATGATCTCTGGCGCGACCACCGTAGAGCCGGTAAAGGTCAGGTCGCGCAGATAGAGCGTGCGCAGGTCAAGCGCCACCATCGGCCCGGCAATCGCCCCCGAACAGGTATAGCGCCCGCCGCGTTCAAGACTGTCGATAAGGTGCGGCCAAAAGGGGCCGCCCACCACATCCGCCACAACGGTGATCTTTTCGCCCCCCAAAGCGGCGCGCAGGTCATCCGGCGCGCGGGGCAGGATCAGGTCAGGGCCGAGCCTGCCCACCTCGCCATGCTTGGCCTCTGACGCCATGGCGATGACCCGTGCGCCGCGCCATTTGGCCAGTTGCACCAGCGCCCCGCCGACGCCACCGGACGCACCGGGCACAAGCACGGTATCCGCCCGCCCGACCCCGGCGCGCGACAGCATTCCCTCTGCCGTGGAATAAGAGCACGAAAAAGTTGCCAGTTCTGCGTCGCGCAGGTCCGATCTGACCGCAATCGCGTTCTGTGCCGGGATTGTCGTGTATTCGGCAAAGCCGCCGTCGCGCTCAGAGCCGAAATAACCGGCCTTGTCCCGGTTATCCGGGTCGTGCGGATCCCGCAGCCAGTTATCGGTGATCACCCGCTCGCCGATCCGGGCGGCATCAACGCCATCGCCCACAGCGACGATCCTGCCGCAGACATCCGCCCCCTGAATGCGCGGGAACGAAATCGCGCTGCCGCCCCAAGCCGGATCATCCCCCGGCATGGCGGCAGGGGCCTCTCCGGTCGTCGCCCCCTCGACCGCTTTGGAATACCACCCGGTCCGGGTGTTCACATCGGTGTTGTTCAGCCCGCAGGCCCCGACCCTGATCAGCACCTCACCGGGCGCGGGTGCGGGCGTTGGCCAGTCCTCGCGCCATTCATACCGGTCAAGCCCGCCATGGCCGGTCAGCACAACAGCCTTCATCGTCTGGGGTATGGTCATGTGTTTGTCCTTGGTAAGGCAGAAGCCGGATCATAGGCGGGTTCGGCCAGCACCATCGCGGGCCGGGGCGCGCCGTGGATCATCACCTCCAGCGGGGTTCCCGGCAGCGCGGCACCGGGTTTCAGATAGGCAAAGGCCAGTATCCTGCCGACGGTCGGCCCGTAAGCCACGGATGAGGTCGCCCCCACCACCTCGCCCCGCCAGAGCACCGCCTCGCCGCCATGCCCGTCAACCGCGCCGTCCGGGTCGATCCCCAGATAGGCGCAGACCCAGGGCCGATCCGCCGCGTTCCGTGTCAGGTCACGGCCCAAATAGTCCTTGTCGGTGCGGGCAAAGCGCAGCATGTCGGCCTCTGCCAGGGTCACTTCATTGGTCAGCTCGCCCGCGCCCCTGAACGCCTTTTCCATCCGCATCGCGTTCATGGCGAATGATCCGTAATCGGCCACGCCGTGCGCCCGCCCTGCGGATTGCAGCGCATCATAGACATCCGCGCAGGCCTCATTCGGCATATGCAGTTCCCACCCCAGTTCGCCCGCATAGGACATCCGCAAGGCCCAGAGCTTGTGCCCGGCCACGTCAATCGCCTGCGCCGAGAGCCACCGGAACGCGGCATTGTCGAGCGGCGCATCGGTGCAGGCCGCCAGAACGTCCCGCGCGCGGGGGCCGTTCAGCGCCAGCGCCGCCCAATGATCAGACAACGCGGTGATGGTCACGTCCTCATCATCCGCGCGGTGCTGCGTCAGATGATCCAGCAGGCGTTGGCCGAAAAACGCGGCGCACACGAGGTAGAACCGGCCCCCGCCCATCCGCACCACGGTGGTTTCCAACTCAATACGCCCGCGCCGGTTCAGCATATGGGCCAGCGTGATCGACCCCGCCTTTTGCGGCATCCGGTTGGCGATCAGCCGGTCAAGCAGGGCATAAGCGTCAGGCCCCTCGACCAGCACCTTGGCAAAGGCGGTGACATCCATGATCCCCACCCGTTCGCGCACCGCCCGGACCTCTGCCGCCACAAGGTCATCGACAGGGGTGCGGCGAAAGGAATAGTGATCTTCCTGCGCGACACCGCCCTGTGCGAACCAGCGCGGACGCTCAAAGCCGTAAACTTCCTCGAACACCGCACCCCCGGCCTTCATCCGCTCATAGAGTGGTGAGGGTTTGACCGGACGCCCGGCCAGCCGGTTGAAATGCGGAAACGGGATTTCATGGCGCAGGCAATAGTCCTCTTTGGCCTTGATCACCTGCCAGTCCTTTGTCGCATAGGGGCCGAACCGGCGCGGGTCATACTCCCGCATCGAGATGTCCGCCGCGCCGTGCGCCATCCAGCGCGCCAGTTCGCGGGTCAGCCCCGGCCCCCAGCCAATCCCGATCTGGGTGCCGCAACAACACCAGTAATTTCTTGCCCCCGGCGCAGGGCCGATCAGCGGGTTGCCGTCGGGCGGGTGGCTGATTGCCCCATGCACCACACGCTGAATGCCGGAACCGGCCAACACCGGCATTCGCCTCAGCGCCTCTTCAAGCCAGGGCATCACCCGATCGTAATCCGCCCCGAACAGACAGTTTTCGCAGTCCCACGGGCATTCATCCGTCCAGACGGCGTTGGGGTTGGCCTTTTCGTAAATCCCGATCAGCCCGCGCGCCTGCTCCATGCGGATATAACCCGACACCCTGCGGTCATCGCGCATCACCGGCAATTCCCGCTCCAGCGCTGCAAATTCCGGCACCGGTTCGGTCACGAAATAGTGGTGGGTCATCGAGGTCATCGGCAGGTGCAGCCCGGACCATTCGCCGATCTGTCGCGCATAGGTTCCGCCCGCATTGACCACATGCTCGCAGCGGATCGTGCCCCTCTCTGTCTCTACCACCCATTCGCCGCCTGTCGCCTGCCTGATGCCGGTCGCCCGGCAGCGGCGGATGATCCGCACCCCCCTGGCGCGGGCACCCGCGGCCATGGCCATGGTGACATTCGTCGGGTCCACATGGCCGTCATCGGGGGTGTGAAGCGCGCCGATAACGCCCTCAAGATTGTAGAACGGATTGAGTGCGGCAATACGGCCCGGCCCGACCAGTTCAATCGCGAACCCAAGGCCGCGCGCGACCGACAGGGTATGCCTCAGCCAATCCATTTCATCCTCGGTATAGGCCAGCCGGAGCGACCCGCAGCCATGCCAGCTTACCGCCTGCCCGGTCTCTGCCTCCAGCGCCCCGGAATAGAGCCGGATGTTATAGTCCACGCATCTGGCCAGCGAGAAACTCGAGGTGGAATGGGTGATCTGCCCCGCCGCGTGCCATGTCGAGCCGGACGTGAGTTCGGCCTTTTCCAAGAGGATGGTCTCTGCCCCCCAGCCTTCGCGCCCCAGGTGATAGGCAAGGCCCACGCCCATGATGCCGCCGCCGATGATCACGACGCGGGCATGGGCGGGAAGCTGTGGACCGGACATGGCGGGGCCTTTCCTTGCTCTTGACAGGCTAGGCAAAAATCCATACCATTGTCAACCATGAATGGCACATATGTATCAATTTCGATTCTCGACCGCCTGAGCGGGGAATGGGGCAAGCTGACCCCCGAGGCGCGCAAGGCCGCGCGCTATGTGCTGGAAAACCCGCAGGATGTCGGGGTTTCCACCGTGCGCGAGATTGCCGAGGCCGCCCGGGTCAAGCCCAACACAGTCGTCCGCATGGCCCGGCAGGTGGGGTTTGACGGCTATGAGGATTTTCGCGCCCCCTTTCGCGAGGCCATCCGCGCCGGGCAGGCGCGCTTTCCCGACCGTGCCCGCTGGCTGCAAAGCATCGGGCGAGAGGGGGAACTGGGCGCGCTTTATGCCGATATGGTCGGGGCCGCGATCCGCAATATCGAACAGACCTTTGCCGGGATTTCCGCTGACGACCTTAAGGCCGCCGCCGAAACCATCTGGGACGCACGCAACGTCTTCACCCTGGGCGCGGGCGTAATGCACTCAAACGCCCGGAACTTCACCTATCTGGCCTCAACCGGCATGAAGGATTTTCACGCCATTCCCCGTCCCGGCAGCACGGCCACCGATGACCTTGCCTGGGCTGATGCGCAGGATGTGCTGGTGGCCATGACCTGCCGCCCCTGCCGCAACGAAGTGGTTGAGGCCGTGCGCATTGCCCGCGAGCAGGGGGTCAGGGTCATCGCCCTGTCCGACAGCCCGGCCAGCCCGATCTCGCTTGGGGCCGACCACGCCTTTACCGTCGCCGTGGACACCCCGCAGTTTTTCCCCTCATCGGTGTCGCTGATCGCACTTCTGGAGACGCTGCTGAGTTTTGTGATCTCGGTGGCCAGTGACAAGATCGTCGAGCGGGTTGAGCGCTTTCACCACCGCCGCCATGATCTCGGCATCTATCACGAGGACGGATGAGGACTGATGATGAATGCCGCCGCCGCCCTGTGCTCTCTTGATGCCCGTTTCTACACCGATCCCGGCATTTTCGCGCAAGAGGTCCGCGGCCTGCTGGCCCGGACCTGGCAATTTGCCGGTCATGCCGCTGACATTCCCGATGCGGGCGATTATTTCACCTTCGGGATTGCCGATCAGACCCTGTTTGCGATTCGCGGCCATGACGGTGTGGTGCGGGTGTTCTATAATGTCTGCCGCCACCGCGCCCATGAGCTGTTGCAGGGCCGGGGAAATACCCGCGTGGTGGTCTGCCCCTATCACCAGTGGAGTTATGAGCTGTCCGGTGGCTTGCGGGGTGCGCCCAATTCCGGCTCCGTCCCCGGCTTTGAGCGGCAGAATATCCGCCTGACCGAGGTGCGTTGCGAAGATTTCCACGGTTTCCTGTTCGTCAATCTCGACCGGGATGCCACGCCGATGGACGCCTGGTTTCCCGGCGTGCGCGAGGAATTGGCCGAGTTCATCCCCCATATCGCCACGCTTGCCCCGCTCGAATGGGTCGAAGCGCCCGAGGCTTGCAACTGGAAGGTCTCGGTCGAGAATTATTCCGAATGTTATCACTGCACCGCCAATCACCGCACCTTTGCCGAGGGGGTGATCCGGCCCGAAACCTATCAGATACGGCCCGCGCCCGACGGCTATGTCCTGCGCCACATCACCGAATGCCAGAGCCTGGATAAGATGACCTATCCGGTTGATCTGTCCGCCAATCCGCGCGCGGGTGACTACCGGTCATGGTTCCTGTGGCCGATGTTTTCGTTTCAGTGCTATCCCGGCAATGTGCTGAACACCTATCACTGGCGGGCGGGGGGTGTGGACCGTTGCACGGTCTGGCGCGGCTGGTTCACCCCCGGCGGGGCAGAGGACGCGGTGATCCGCAGGCTTGCGGCGCAGGACCGGGACACCACCGTCGCCGAGGACATCCGGCTGGTGGAATCGGTGCAGCGCGGGTTGCGGTCGCGGGGCTATGTGCCCGGCCCGCTGGTGCTCGACCCCGCCTGCGGGGTGATGAGCGAGCACTCGGTTGCCCGGTTGCAGCAATGGATGCGCGAGGCCGTCGGGGGATGACCGATGACCGATGACCGCGCCGCGGGTATCACCACAGGGCCGGAAGGGGCCGGAAACATGACCACACCATTCGACGAAGACCTGTTCCTCAAGGGGCTGGAGCAGCGCAAGGCGACTCTGGGGGCGGAATATGTAGAGCAGAACCTCGCCGCCGCCGATGACTTCACCCGCCCGTTTCAGGAAGCGATGACCGCCTGGTGCTGGGGTTTCGGCTGGGGGGATGAGGTGATCCCGCCCAAGACCCGCAGCATGATGAACCTTGCCATGATCGGGGCACTGGGCAAGATGCACGAATGGGAAATTCATTGCCGGGGGGCGATGAACAATGGGGTCAGCCGGGAGGAAATCCGCGCCATCATCCATGTCATCGCCATCTATTGCGGGGTTCCCCAGGGGCTTGAGTGCTTTCGTGTGGCGAAGCGGCTGTTGGCTGAGGCGGAAGCGGGCTGATCCCGGGAACGGTCCGCCGGACGCACAGCCTTATCCGCGGATAAGGGTCGGGTGTGGTGACCTTACCCGCGGATAAGGGTGGGTGCGGTGACTTACCCGCGGATAAGCCTGGCTGTGGTGACTTACCCG
>JPPB01000303.1 GCA_001483205.1 alpha proteobacterium 3107 | reverse complement strand
GCCGAGCGGCGAACAACCTCTTTGTCCGCGGCCTCAATCCGCAGCCTGACCGCATGGGCCACCCGGTCGCGGGTTTTCATCTCTGACAGGTCGGCCTCTGCCAGCGCCTGCCGCATCACGGCGTCGCCCTGTCGGTGATAGTCCGCCGCCAGATCAGCCGCCCCGTGCGGGCAAATGGCGCGGGCGAGATCAGGGGAAACCCCCGCCGCCGTGCAGGCCGCGCCAAAGGCGGCGTCGGTCCAGCCGTCAAGGGCGACATGGGCAGTGATGGCTGCAAGCAGCTTCGGGCGTATCGGCTCAGATTCAGGCATTTTCCTCTCCTCCTCCGGCGCAGTGTAGACAAAGAACCGGCGCTTTGCTATAGGCAGGCTTCCTGCAACGAATTGCAACTCTGAACCAGGAAGGTGGTGACAACCACATGCAGGTTAACGTTCGCGACAACAATGTCGATCAGGCACTTCGTGCGCTGAAGAAGAAACTACAGCGCGAAGGGGTTTTTCGCGAGATGAAACTTCGTAAGGCGTATGAAAAGCCGTCGGAGAGGAAGGCTCGTGAAAAGGCCGAGGCGATTCGCCGGGCGCGCAAGCTGGCGCGCAAGAAGGCCCAGCGCGAAGGGTTGCTGTAAGCAGCATCCCCCGTGTTTTCGGCACATGCCTGTGAAAGCCCGTGCGGGGGACCGTGCGGGCTTTTCATATGAGCGTGGGGGGCGGGGTCAGGGCCAGGACCTGGACTCAAAATCTGGTCGTCAGGTTACATTGGGAGAGCCAGGTGGACAGGCTGGCCATTGACGCGCCATTATACGAGAGGCCTCGGTGATTTCGCCTGCGCGCCGCCCTTGCCAGCGGTCTTTGCCCGGTGCTAGATGAAAAACCAGCGACCAATCGGACGAAAGGGGGGCCTTGGATGGCCGATTTTCCGACCAGCTTTGACAGGGAAGGGCTGTTGCAATGCGCGCACGGCGCGCTTTTCGGCCCCGGAAACGCGCAACTGCCCGCCCCGCCGATGCTGATGATGGACCGGATCACCGAAATTAGCGCCGATGGCGGCACACATGCCAAGGGCCATGTGATTGCCGAGTTCGACATCACCCCCGATCTGTGGTTCTTTGACTGCCACTTTCCCGGCAACCCGATCATGCCGGGGTGCCTTGGCCTTGACGGGCTGTGGCAACTGACCGGGTTCAACCTCGGCTGGCGCGGCTGGCAGGGGCGCGGCTATGCCCTTGGCATCGGCGAACTCAAGCTGACCGGCATGGTGCGCCCGGACCGCAGGATGCTGACCTATCATGTGGATTTCACCAAGGCCGTGCAAACCCGCCGCCTGACCATGGGGGTGGCCGATGGCCGGATTGAGGCCGACGGCGAAGTCATCTATCAGGTCAGGGACATGAAGGTTGCCCTGTCGGACAGTTGAGCCACCGGGCCACGGGCAACAGAAAGAGGGAGAGCGCGGATGCGTCGTGTCGTCATCACCGGACGGGGGATCGTTTCCTCGATCGGCAACACTGTCGAAGAGGTTACACAGGCGTTGCGCACCGGCAGGTCCGGCATCGTCTTTGCCCCGGAATACGCCGAAAACGGCTTTCGCAGCCAGGTTCACGGGATGCCGCGTATCGACGTGGCCGACCATATCGACAAACGCCAACTGCGTTTCATGGGCCATGGCGCGGCCTATAACTATATCGCCATGGAACAGGCGATTGCCGACAGCGGGCTGGAAAAGGCAGAGGTGTCCAACGAACGCACCGGCCTGATCATGGGGTCCGGCGGGCCATCGACGGTGAACTTCTTTCAGGCCCATAATATCGTCAAGGAAAAGGGCAGCCCTCGGCGCATGGGGCCGTTTATGGTCACCCGCTGCATGTCCTCGACCAATTCCGCTTGTCTGGCGACGCCTTTCGGGATCAGGGGGGTGAATTACTCGATCACCTCGGCCTGCACCACCTCGCTGCACTGCATCGGCAACGGGGTCGAGCAGATTCAGATGGGCAAGCAGGATGTGATCTTTGCTGGTGGGGGCGAAGAACTGGACTGGACCCTCTCTTGCCTGTTCGACGCCATGGGCGCGATGAGCTCAAAATACAACGACACGCCGGAAAGGGCTTCCCGCGCCTTTGACGCGGACCGCGACGGTTTTGTGATTGCAGGCGGCGGCGGGGTTGTCGTTCTGGAGGAACTGAGCCATGCCCTGGCCCGTGGCGCGACGATTTATGCCGAGGTGACCGGATACGGGGCCACCTCTGACGGTTATGACATGGTTGCCCCCTCGGGCGAGGGGGCAGAGCGGTCGATGAAACTGGCCACCGCGACCCTTGACGGGCGCAGGGTGGACTATATCAACGCCCACGGCACGTCCACGCCTGCCGGGGATGTGACCGAAGTCGAAGCCGTGCGCGCGGCCTTTGGCGAAGACACCATGCCGCGTATCACCTCGACCAAATCGGTCACCGGGCATTGTCTGGGCGGCGCGGGCGTGCAGGAAGCAATCTACAGCCTGATCATGCTGAACGGGGATTTCATCGCCCCTTCGGCCAATATCGAGACGCTTGATCCGGGCATCCGCCCCGGCGAGATCGTGACAGAATTTGTGCAGGACGCGGGCCTTGACACGGTTCTGTCGAACAGTTTCGGTTTTGGCGGCACGAACGGCACCCTTGCGATGAGCAGATACCACGGATGATCTGAATGCCTGAACTGATGAAAGGAAAACGCGGCCTGATCATGGGGGTCGCCAATGAGCGCTCAATCGCCTGGGGGATTGCCCGGGCGATGGCGGCAGAGGGGGCGGAACTGGCCTTTACCTATCAGGGCGAGGCCTTTGGCAAGCGGGTCGCGCCGCTGGCGGAAAGTCTGGGGTCCGGGGTGCTGATTGACGCCGATGTCGCCGATGACGCCCAGATGGATGCGGCGTTTGCCCGGCTTGGCCGCGAGTGGGACCGGATGGATTTCGCCGTCCACGCGATTGCCTTTTCGGACAAGAGCGAACTGACGGGCCGGTTCACCAACACCACACGGGGGAATTTCAGAACTTCGCTCGAAATTTCCTGCTATTCGTTCATTGACATGGCCCGGCGGGCGGCGGCGCTGATGCCCGATGGCGGGGCGTTGCTGACGCTGACCTATCAGGGGTCGAACAGGGTGACGCCGTTTTATAATGTCATGGGGGTGGCGAAGGCGGCGCTGGAAAGCTCGGTGCGCTATCTGGCCAATGATCTGGGGCCGCAGGGTATCCGGGTGAATGCGATTTCCCCCGGCCCGATGAAGACGCTGGCGGGGGCGGCGATTGGCGGCGCGCGCCGGACCTTTCGCCAGACCGAGGCCAACGCCCCCCTGCGCGCCAATGCGACACTGGAGGCCATCGGCGGCACGGCGGTCTATCTGGCCTCTGATTACGGGGCCTGCACGACGGGCGAGGTGATTGCGGTTGATGGCGGTTATCATGTGCTGGGGATGCCGCAGCCGGAAAACCTGTGAGCAATGTCTGGTGAGGGGGGCAGGGCCGGGTGCCGAGGGGTTATGCGTCGGCCAGTTGCGCGCAAGCTGCTTTGAGGTTTTTGATTCCTTCTAGAACCTCATACTGCTGAGCATTGTTCAGAAGCCCGTCTGCATGAAGGAACCCGATCTGCTTGGCCATGTAGTCCCGAAAAACAGGATCAGCGTCAGTGCAAATGCTGTTTCGACCCTCTTGTATTGCAACACGAGCGGTCACGCCGCTACCAGCAAAGAAGTCGAGTACAGTGGAGCCGGGATATGAAAGCGCGCGAACCAGCCGTTCAATGACTGTGGCAGGTTTTTGGGTCGGATGCCCTACACGCTCGCTTGAGTTGCCGTTCAAACGAGACATGCGCCAGACGTTTGTCGGATTCCGCCCCTTCTCGACAGATTCAGGGTTGAGCCTCTTGTCCTTCATATAGGCCGCTTTGGTTTCCTCGTCATATGGCTCGCGCACAGCATCAAGGTCGAAGAAATACTTCTTGGTCTTCGCGAACCACGCAATTTCCTCGTGCCGGTTCGCAAAAAAGCGCTGAGCACTCATACCGTTAGGATAGTTCCAGATGATGAGGTTCGCGAGCAGCATATTGCTGTGCTGACGCATATGAGAGATGATTGAGAGCAGATCGCCGGAACCGGCTTCGCTTTGATACTGCAAGCCACCGAAAATTGCGATACTTCCGGTCGGGGCCAGCACACGCTCAGCCTTGGCAAGCCATTGGCTCGCCCAACCAATATAGTCGGCATGGTCATCCCAATCAGCCAGAAGGATGTTGTAAGGCGGATCACAAATTATGAGCTGAATGGAATCGTTCGGTATCTTGTCCAAAACGTCAAGGCAGTCGGCAACATCGTAGACGTGGCGAGTACCCTCAGCGGCAGACGGAAACAACAGCGTTTCGGACGAATGTTTAAGTCCGGCTTTACGTAGCGCGTTCATTGCGCGGTGGCCTGCATTGCGGTGTGATCGGTTAGCCATTCGGTTTTTTGCTTTTGCTCTTTGTGTTTCGACCAGCGAGTGGGTCATGTGCGTCATGTCCAAGGTTGGTGTTGGTCCGGCGTCTTTAAGCCCGGTTGGTGTCCAAATCACCTTCGATGATCTTGAGCGACGTTCCGGCGACTTGTAGCATCACTTTTGCCATTGCTCCAGCTTTCCAAGGCGCGGCCTGGCAATACAATGACGCGATCTGGAGCATGTGTTCAAACTCTCCAGCCCTGACGATGATGTGCTTGCAATAATTCTTGTTGATCTCACGGGACATGTTACTCGCTGTTACTCGATCAATGCGGTTCAACATACCGGAGTCATGCACTACCTTGACAATCCGGCCATCGGGACGAGTCACCTCAAAGGATTCTGTTGCAAAATTTGATCCCTGGAGGAAAACGACATAAGGAAAATGCTTTTCGTCGAGCATGAAGTTACGAAGCTCCAGGACATTCTTGTGCATACGTTCAATAGCATTGCCTGCGGCCATAAAGTCCTGATCTTTATTCTTTCCCTGCATGATGCCAGCACTGATTTTCTCGACATCGTTCCCTTGGTGTTTCGACTCGCCCACCAGAACAATCCGCCAGTTGCCATGCTGGTCCATGACTTCTGTAATCCCACCATCCGGCCTTATGCCAGCATTGTCAACAAACAGGGTTTGTCCGAGCCTTGGGTCAAAGCTGCGAAGTTTTTCGTTGATTTCCTTTTTGCTGAGGAAAGGTCGCTGCCGGAACTCAAGGTCGGGGAACTCTTCTGCTGGCTTGGCAAGCACACCCGCCGTCACTTTGCGTATGGAAAGGTCGTGTTTATAAGTCTACACCCTAAACTGCCCATCAGCCAATGATCAGCCGCGTCCCCGGTGTGATCCGCCGGGCAATCCACGCCAGCCCCGGCTTTGCCAGGGCAACACAACCCGCTGTCGGATACCCCGGCGCGCGCCACACATGCACGAAGATGGCGGAGCCTCTGCCGGGCACGGGGTTCCCCCGGTTCCAGTCGGTGATCAGCACCATGTCATAGAGCGGATCGGCCCGGCGCAGGGTCTCGTGGCTGTGCGGATAGGGGGCGCGGACAAGGCGGTTGTAACGGGCCGGGTCCGCCGGATCGTCCGACCAGAGATCGAAAAGCCGCACCGGGCGCGCCCAATGGTTCGGGCACCGCATCCGGTCGGGGCGGTAATACAGCCCGGTGATCCGGTGAACCCCCGCCGGGGTCGCGCCGTCGCCCTCGCGCTTGTCCCGCGTCACCCCGCCCCGCCCGACAGAGCAGGGAAAATACCGCCCCATAAAGCGGATGCCGCGCGGGGTCAGCACAAGATCACGCGGGGTCATAACAGCCAAAGAGACCTCTGCATACCGGCCCGGTCGGTGGCAAGACCGGGACGGGCCTCAGCCCCCGGCAGACGCTTTGAACGTCTCAGATTTTTGGAACGTATGGGCTTTATAAGACCTCTGCATATTTGCGCATAGCCAGCCAAATCATCCGCCCGGTGCTTGCGCCGGGCAGCGCCTGCTTGCCCCCCGGCAGGCGCTCGAAACGCTTCAACCCCTTGGGGCGTATAGATTTTATGGCAAGACCATCGCCAATGTGGACTTTCAGGAAAAGCCCCCGCCCAGGCAGGCGGCTGCCCGGCTGAGCTATTATGCAGAGGTCTTTTTATGGAAAGGCCATCGCCAATATGAACTGTCGCAAAAAGCGCCCGCCCAGACAGGCGGCTGCCCGGCTGAGCCAATATGAACAGGCCTTTCAAAACAGATGCCCCGACTTTTGCGCCTTGGTCTCCAGATAGGCCCGGTTCTGCGCGGTGCATCCGACACGCAGCGGCACCCGCTCGGCCACCTCAATGCCGCTCTCGCGCATCCGGTCGATCTTGGCCGGGTTGTTGGTCATCAGACGCACGGCCCCGAACCCCAGTGTTTTCAGGATTTCAGCACCGATGCGAAAATCTCGCTCATCATCCTCGAACCCCAGCCGGTGGTTGGCCTCGACCGTATCAAACCCCTGATCCTGAAGGAAATAGGCGCGCATCTTGTTGGCCAGCCCGATGCCGCGCCCTTCCTGATTGAGATAGAGCAGGATGCCCGCGCCCTCTCTGCCCATCTCTGCCAGTGCCGTGTTCAGTTGCGCCCCGCAGTCGCATTTCAGGCTGCCCAGAATGTCGCCGGTGAAACAGGCGGAATGCAGCCGCGCCAGAACCGGCTCGGTGCGCGGCGGGTGCCCGATCTCGACCGCGTAATGCTCTGTGCCGCCGTCAACGGGGCGAAAGACATGCAGACGTGCGGTCTCTGCCGCCCGCATCGGCAGGCGGGCGCTGGCAACCGGGATGATCGCCAGTGCCGGGGCGGGGCCGAGGGCGGCGCTGTCGATGTCGAGCAGGGTCAGGTCATGGCGGGCCGCAAACGCCACAGGGTCAGAGAGTGCCGCCGTCAGCACCGCGGGCAGTACCTGCGCGTCCTTCGCCAGCCGGATCGCCGCCCGGTGCAGGCTGGCATCGCCGCCGCGCTCTGAGGCAAGCGGGCCTTTCATTGGCCGGTTCAGGTCATCCGCCGGATTGGCCAGCGCGCGCAGCCAGCCGACATCCGCCTCCGCCGGAACCTTTATCCGCGCGATGTCCCCGTCATAGACGCGGGCGCGCAATGTTTCGGCCCGGCGTTGGGTCAGAACCAGCGTCGGGGCGGTGCCAAGGGCGCGCAGGGCCGAGAGCCGCGCCGCGCTCAGGGGTTCCGCGGCGATGGTGACAAGACCGGTTTTGCCCTGGCAGAGCACCACCGCACAGCCCATACGCAAATCGGCGCGGGCGCGGGCCAGATGTTCGGCGATGCCGGGTTGAAAGCTCATCGGGACTCCATGACAGGGCGCGCGCGGGGTTGGGGCCGGACGCCCCGGCAGGTTTTTAGGGTGCTTCGGCGGAATATGAAAGACCTCTGTAAGGCCTTTGTGTATTGGCAAGACCTGCGCGACCCGTCCGAAAGGCCGCGTCCGGCCCGCACGGCTGGGCGCGAACGCGCCGCCCCGTGGGGGGGCGGGTCGGCGCGGCCCGGCATTCTGCCGGGCGGGACATTTGGGGGGCTATACAGCCTTATGCAGAGGTCCTTACTTGAGAAAAAGCGCCCGTCCAGCCATGCGGCTGCCCGGCCCAAGCCACTCTGCACAGGTCATCCCTATGAAACATTTCCCGGCAAAATGACACGAGCGCGTGAAAATCGCCCCACCCGCCTTGCCGGACCGGGGGCAAATGAACAAGTCTTGACCACAACGGCGGAGGACGACCCCCATGAGCGCACTGAAAAAGATTTTGCTGGTCGATGACGATGACGACCTGCGCGAGGCACTGGCGGAACAGTTGCTGACCACCGAGGATTTCGACGTTTTCGACGCCGCGAGCGGGGCGCAGGCGATGGAAAAGACCCGGCAGGCGATCTATGATCTGGTCATCCTTGATGTAGACCTGCCCGACACCGACGGGCGCGAATTGTGCCGTCTGATGCGCAAGCAGGGGGTGAAATGCCCGGTAGTCATGCTGACCGGCCACAACACCGATGCCGATACCATCCTCGGGCTTGACGCCGGGGCCAATGACTATGTGACCAAGCCGTTCAAGTTTCCGGTGCTTCTGGCCCGGATTCGTGCGCAACTGCGCCAGCATGAGCAATCCGAGGATGCGGTTTTCCATCTGGGGCCGTATACGTTCAGGCCGTCAATGAAGATGCTGATTGATCAGGATGACCGGAAGATTCGCCTGACCGAAAAAGAGACCAACATTCTGAAATTCCTTTATCGTTCCCCGGACGGGGTGGTTGCCCGTGACATCCTGCTGCATGAGGTGTGGGGCTATAATGCCAGCGTCACCACCCATACGCTCGAGACGCATATCTATCGGCTGCGTCAGAAAATAGAGCCTGATCCGTCCAATGTGCGTCTGCTGGTGACCGAATCCGGCGGCTATCGGCTGAACGTTTAGGCGGACATCTGTATAAGGCTGTATCACCCCCCAAATGCTCCGCCCGGCGCTTGCGCCGGGCAGCGCCTGCCTGGGCGGGCGCTTTGCCCGGACAGATGCGCGAACAGCCCGAAAGGCCGCGTCCGGCCCGGTCTTGCGACCGGGCGGGAACAGGGCCGGGATTTGGACTCAAAATCCGGGCGTCAGGCTATATGCAGAGGTTTTTCAGGCGAACCCGGCGGGGGCAGCGGCAGCGGCGGCCCGCTCTGCCCCGTTCACCCAGACCGCCCGCACCGCCCGGTCATCCCCCATCATAATGGTCGGAAAGAGCTGCTCCCACGGGGTTTCGGCCCGCATAGCGCGCTGGCGGATTGCCCCGGTCGCGGCCAGATCAAGCACAACCACATCCGCCTCTGCCCCCGGAAACAGGTTGCCGATCACCCCCTCCAGCCACAGCACCCGCGCGGCCCCGACTGTCGCCAGCCAGAACAGTTGCGCCGGGTGCAGCGCCATGCCGCGCAACTGCCCGATCTCATAGGCGGCGGCCATGGTGCGCAGCATCGAAAAGCTCGACCCGCCGCCGGTG
>JPPB01000302.1 GCA_001483205.1 alpha proteobacterium 3107 | reverse complement strand
CGGGACAGATTGGCCACTATACGCCTTTATACAGGGGCCTTTTGTCAAAAATCAGGGCACTGAACCCGGTTTTTCGCGTTTTACGGGAATTTTCCCTGCCGCGTAAACGATCTGTTAAGGAAAATACCCGACAGTCGGGGTGAAAACACGGTTGAAATGTTCTCTTTTTACCCCCATAACCGGTTTGGAACAAGAAGAGAACATGGGCGGCAGGACTGCCAGTTGGCAGGATTGCCACCCGCTCACGGGTGTGGAATAAGGATTTGAAGCCATGGCAGCAGCAGACCTTCTGAAGATGGACAGCAAAAAGCAAGCGGACAAGCAGAAAGCCCTCGATTCGGCGCTGGCGCAGATCGAACGTCAGTTCGGCAAGGGATCGATAATGAAGCTCGGCGGCGACAACCCGATTCAGGAGATCGAGGCCACATCGACCGGATCTCTGGGGCTGGACATCGCGCTGGGGATCGGCGGCCTGCCCAAGGGCCGGATTGTCGAGATTTACGGGCCGGAAAGCTCCGGCAAGACGACGCTGACACTGCATTGCGTTGCCGAGGAACAGAAAAAGGGCGGCACATGCGCCTTTGTCGATGCGGAACATGCGCTTGACCCGCAATATGCCAAGAAGCTGGGGGTCAATCTGGATGACCTGCTGATCAGCCAGCCCGATACCGGCGAGCAGGCGCTGGAAATCACCGACACGCTGGTCCGCTCCGGTGCCGTTAACATGATCGTCGTCGATTCGGTGGCGGCCCTGACGCCGAAATCGGAACTCGAAGGCGATATGGGCGACAGCAATGTCGGGGTGCAGGCCCGCCTGATGAGCCAGGCGATGCGCAAGCTGACCGGCTCGATTGCGCGGTCGAATTGCATGGTGATCTTCATCAACCAGATTCGCATGAAAATCGGGGTGATGTTCGGCAGCCCCGAAACTACCACCGGCGGAAATGCGCTGAAATTCTATTCTTCTGTCCGGCTGGACATCCGCCGGATCGGACAGGTCAAGGATCGTGATGAAATCATCGGCAACGCGACCCGGGTCAAGGTGGTCAAGAACAAGGTTGCGCCGCCCTTCAAGCAGGTCGAGTTTGACATCATGTATGGTGAGGGTATCTCGAAAACCGGGGAGCTGCTGGATCTCGGCGTCAAGGCCGGAATTGTCGAGAAATCGGGGGCATGGTTTTCTTACGGCGACCGGCGCATCGGTCAGGGGCGGGAAAACGCCAAGGCGTTTATGAAGGACAATCCGGGCGTGGCGCTGGAGGTTGAGGACAAGATTCGTGCCGCCCACGGGCTTGATTTTGACATGCCCCCGGACAATAGTGCGGGCGACGTGGCGGCAGAGGCCTGAGAGGCGGAATCGGCTCCCGCTTTGAAGACGGTGCTTTCCTTGTCAGGCAGATCAACCGGGTGGAGCCGGTCGTCACCTTTACTCGCAGTCCGGCTTTTGAATGCCCGGCCTGACGCTTTTGTCCGGCCCTGACGGGCCGCTTTGTATCAATCATTTCTCGCTTTCCAATTCCGAAAGTACAGAGATAAGATTTTGCACTTCATCGCGTGTTAGCGGGTGAAATTGAGTATTTCCTGCGTAGCTGAACTTGAGAGAGCAAAGGTATTTCTCATCATCTATCCGAATAACAGAGATTTTTTTGTTTAGTTTCAGTTTGCTTTTGGGCTTGCTGAAAGCGATACGATGCATAATGCGATCAATCAAAGTCAACTTCGCCTGCGTTACCGAAACGTCAGTTGAAGTTACAGCTTTCGGCCTCTTATATCCCAAATATCCCGCAAGATTTTCAAGCAAGAAGCGCCCTCTCATTTTCCGTTTCCACTGCTAGCGGTTCTTCCACCCGAGCTTGAAATTGAGCATAGGCAAATATCTTTAGACTGTCGAACATTTTTTGCCGTTTTATGCCGTCAGCCCATATCACGGGCCGGGCGCGGCGCAGAAGGTCACAGCTTTCACCCCCATCGCCCCTTTTCTTATGATGGCAATTCGTGCGAAACACCCGTCAGACAAACGCCTCATAAAGACAGCGCCACACCCAACACACGGAGCAACCACCATAAAACCGGATGTTCATACCGCTGCACGGCTGAGTGTCGCGCCGATGATGGACTGGACCGACCGCCATTGTCGCTATCTGCACCGGCTGATGTCCCGGCAGGTGCTGCTCTATACCGAAATGGTGACGGCCCCCGCTCTGGTGCGCGGCGGCGCGCTGCATTTGCTCGACCATCACCCGGCGGAACATCCGGTTGCGGTGCAACTGGGCGGTTCTGACCCGGCGGAACTGGCGGCGGCGACGGCCATCTCCTGCGACGCGGGGTATAACGAGATCAACCTCAATGTCGGCTGTCCGTCCGACCGGGTGAAATGCGGATGTTTCGGCGCGGTTCTGATGCGGCATCCGGCCCTGGTCGCCCGATGCGTGGCGGCGATGAAGGCGGCGGCGACGGTCCCGGTGACCGTCAAGTGCCGGATCGGGGTTGATGAACAGACCCCCGCGCAGGTTCTGCCGGATTTCATTGCCCGTGTGCGGGATGCGGGCGTGACCCGGATACAGGTTCATGCGCGCAAGGCGTGGTTGCAGGGCCTCAGTCCGAAACAGAACCGGGAAATTCCGCCGCTTGATTATGGGCTGGTGCGGCGGATGAAGGACCATTTTCCGGGGCTTCATATCTCTGTCAATGGCGGGATCGGGTCGCTGGATCAGGCGGAAAGCCTGCTGGCCGAGGGTTTCGATGGCGTCATGGTCGGGCGGGCGGCCTATCATGGCCCGTGCGACATCCTGCTTGCGGCGGATGCGCGGATATTCGGGGTGCCTGCTGTCGGGCCGAGAGGTGCCTGGGATGTGGCGGCGGCGATGCGGCCCTATATCGCCGGGCATGTGGAGAGGGGCGGCAGGCTGCATGAGGTCACGCGCCATATGCTGGGGCTGTTTGCCGGGCGGCCCGGCGCGCGGCAGTGGCGGCGGGTGCTGTCGGAACAGGGGTGCCGTGCGGGGGCAGGGCCGGAGGTGCTGGACGAGGCGCTGTCTTATGTCCGGCCTGTCGCGGCGTGATGTTGGCCCCGCCGGGGTGGTAGTGAAAAGCGTTGGACAACCCGGAGATGCCAGTCTATAGTTAATTTCAGGCAAAGAGGGGACCGCCATGCATTCGCTAGATGAAAGTCGACCGACCGTAAGAGGTTTCCGTGAGCTTTGCGCATGGGCTTATTTTTGTTTCGTAATAACTCTTTCATCTGTTTCCGCAGGATTGGCGAATGAAGGATCAGAAGTGTTAAAGAATGAACGCGACATCTACCAAGATGTTGACGTTTGTGAAGCATATCATTTATTTCTAGCCGGAAAAGATGTGGGTGAAACGTCAGATTGTGATGAATTAACCAGCTACCTGATAGGCGCTAAAGACCAAAAACCACCGCTCACCGTTTTGGAATATCAAGAAAATCTTGATAAAAATGAAACGCCGTTTTACCTACTTCTGGATGGCATGGAGCATACGATCTGGGGAAGTGCCGGCCCGGCATTCGCGTCACTCGATGCCGCCAGCAATCACCTTCCCGGAGTGTTTTTTTCAGTGGGAGACCTTGAGAGGGCGGCCGCCTACAGCGTGTTGATTAACAGAGTTAAAATCTATGCCTTGAGATCGGAATTGCCACCGGATTCAAGCATACTTTCGAGCTACTATTATGGTAATTTGCGTGAAGCTATGGGCGAGAGATTTGCTCTGTTAGATCGGCGCAGAGCAGATTTCGTTCTTGTGTGTCTGCTCGCATCAGACAATTTGCGCGTTAGTCTTGGTGTCATTTCCGAGTCGGCTTTTTTCAGAGACTGTATAATGAAACACACGACAGAAGAGACCTACTAATAAAGACTTCTGCATATTGGTCGAGCCGGGCAGGCGGTTTGGTCGCCTATGCGCCATTATGCAGAGATCTTCACGCAGCCTTGCCGGGGCCACCCCCATGGGATAGGACAGACCCCCATGCCGGACGTGACCATCCTCCTGCCCATGGCGGCGCTGCTTCTGCTGATCGGCGCGTTTGCCGGTATTCTCGCCGGTCTGCTCGGCGTTGGCGGCGGCCTCGTTCTTGTTCCCGCCTTTTTCTACGCCTTTTCAGCGCTCGGCCATGACAGCCCCGATCTGATGCGCATTTGTCTGGCGACCTCTCTGGCAACCATCATCTTCACCTCTCTGCGCTCGGTCACCGCCCATAACCGCAAGGGCGCGGTGGACCGGGACATCCTGAAGACATGGGCCCCCGGCATTATGGCCGGGGCGTTCACCGGTGCGCTGGTGGTTCTGGTGTTAAGATCGGCAGTGTTGCAGGGCCTGTTCGGGTTGCTTGGCATCTGCATTGCGCTCTACATGACCTTCGCCCGTGCGCACTGGCGCATCGGCCCGCGAATGCCCGCAGGGGTGACACGGGCCGGGTTGTCCGCCGCCACCGGGTTCCTGTCCGTTCTGATGGGCATTGGCGGGGGATCGTTCGGTGTGCCGCTGATGACCCTTTACGGGCGGCCGATCCATCAGGCCGTCGCCACGGCCTCGGGCTTTGGTGCCCTGATCGCCGCGCCTTCGCTGATCGGGTTTCTGGCCTATCAGCCCGACCTCGCGCCGCCCTTCACCGTCGGCGTGGTCAACCTGCCCGCCTTTGCGCTTGTTGTCGTCGCAACATGGCTGACCGCCCCATTCGGCGCAAGACTTGCCCATATGCTGGACCCCCTGCGGCTGAGACGGATTTTCGCCCTGTTCCTGACGCTGGTCGCGCTCAACATGCTGCGCGAGGCATTGGGGTGGTGACGGATTTTGCCACGAAGGGCTGGGCCGTGTTCGGGCGCGACCCTGCGGTGCTGGGGTGGCTCGGCCATGCCGGACCAGCGGCGATTGGGGTGATGCAGGGGGCGGGCGCGCCCCCCGCCGGGTTCGACTGCGAAGGCACATGGTTTGTCGGCGTTGACGCCCTGCCGAATGATGCGACGGGGGCGGTGAACGGCTCCGGCCCGCTGACCGGGCGGGCGGTGGCGTTTCTGCGGGCGTATATGGGCGGGGCGCTGCCGCCGCTGCACAGGGCACAGGTTTCGGCGCTCTTTCCCGGCTATCCGCGCCCGAGGACGGGCGAGGGCGACGCGGCGTTCCGTTATCGTCAGAGGCGCGACGCCGCCCATGTCGATGGCCTTTTGCCCGTCGGGCCGGAGCGCCACCGTATGATCCGGGAGCCGCACGCCTTTGTTCTGGGGCTGCCGGTGACGGCCTGTGATGACCGGGCCAGCCCGCTGGTGGTGTGGGAGGGCAGCCACAGGATCATGGGGGCGGCGTTCCGGCAGGCTTTGGAGCCGTATCCGCCACGGGACTGGCCCGATGTTGATCTGACCGGGGCCTATCACGCGGCGCGCGCGCAGGTTTTCCGCAGGTGCAGGCGGGTCAGGCTGGTGGCGCGGCCCGGCGGGGCCTATGCGCTTCACCGTCACGCCCTGCACGGGATCGCCGCGTGGCAGGACGGGGCCGAGGCGCCGCCCGAGGGACGGGTGATCATCTATTTCCGGCCCGAGTGTCCCGGCGGAATCCGGGGCTGGCTTGATCCGGATTGATGCGGCGTGAATGCGCCCGCTGCATAGTCCGGTTATGGGTGAGGGGTTGCATGATAGCGCATCAACGGCCAACCATCCGCCCGGTCGCAAGACCGGGCCGCGCCGTCTACCCCTCAATGGGGTGGGCGGCGCGCGCCCCCGGACGCTGCCTTTCGGGACTGTTCGCGCACCCGCTCAACGACGCGGCTTGGGCAGTTCCGCCGGGCGGACGATTTGGCCACCAACGCGCCAATATACCCGGCTCTTCCCTTGGCATTTCCGGCAATCCGGCGCAGAACACCCCCCTTAACCATCTGCGGGCAAACCCATGAGCGAACGCTTTTCATTCACGTTGCACGGGCAGGACGGCAAGGCCCGCCTCGGCACGGTCTCGACGCCCAGGGGCGGGATTCGCACCCCCGCCTTCATGCCGGTCGGCACCGCGGCAACCGTCAAGGCGATGATGCCCGAAAGCGTCGCCGCCACCGGGGCCGACATCCTGCTTGGCAACACATACCACCTGATGCTGCGTCCGGGGGCCGAACGTATTGCGCGCCTCGGCGGGCTGCATCGGTTCATGCACTGGCCAAAGCCGATCCTGACCGACAGCGGCGGCTTTCAGGTGATGAGCCTTTCGGGCCTGCGCAAACTGACGGAACACGGGGTGACGTTCAAATCCCATATCGACGGGTCGCGGCATCAGATCACCCCGGAACGGTCGATGGACATTCAGCGCCTGCTCGGTTCTGACATCGTGATGTGCTTTGACGAATGCACGCCGTTTCCCGCCGAGGAAACAGCCGCGCGCGCGTCGATGCGCCTGTCGATGCGCTGGGCAGAGCGCTCAAGGGCCGCATTCGGGGACCGGCCCGGCCATGCACTGTTCGGCATCCAGCAGGGCAGTGTGTTCAGGGACCAGCGCGAGGAAAGTGCCGGGGCGTTAAGGGCAATCGGCTTTGACGGCTATGCCATCGGCGGGCTGGCCGTGGGCGAGGGCCAACAGGCGATGTTCAGGGTTCTCGACTATGCGCCGGACATGCTGCCCGCAGACAGGCCGCGTTATCTGATGGGAGTCGGCAAACCCGATGACATCCTCGGCGCGGTTGCCCGTGGCGTGGACATGTTCGATTGCGTGTTGCCGTCGCGTTCGGGCCGGACGGGGCAGGCGTTCACCCGCCGGGGGGTGGTGAATATCAGGAACGCCCGGCACCGGGATGACCCGCGTCCGCTGGAGGAAACCTGCCGCTGCCCGGCCTGTTCGCACTATTCCCGCGCCTATCTGCATCACCTGTTCCGCGCCGGGGAAATGCTGTCGGGGATGTTGCTGACCTGGCATAATCTCGAATACTACCAGAGCCTGATGGCCGGTATCCGGGATGCCATCGGCAGGGGCGCATTCGGCGCATTTCAGGCGGCGCGGCTGGCAGAGTGGGGGCAGGGGGATATTGAGCCGCTTTGAACGGGGTCTGCATGGTGGCGCATCAGCCGCCAATCCGTCCCGCCCGGCGGAACGTTGGTCGCTTTGCCGGGACAGATGCGTGAACAGCCCGGAACGCCGCATCCGGCCCGCTCAGGGGGGTAAGCGCGCCGCCCCCCCTTACCCCTCACGCATGAATCGGCCCGTCGCCGCAGGCAAGCGCCGCCTCGCGCACCGCTTCCGAGAATGTCGGATGTGCATGGCAGGTCAGCGCCACATCCTCTGCCGACGCCCCGAACTCCATCGCCACGCAGATTTCATGGATCAGATCGCCTGCGCCGGGGCCAAGGATATGGCAGCCAAGAATGCGGTCTGTCTCTGCATCCGCCAGCAGCTTCACCATACCCTCGCCCTGAAACACCGCTTTGGCCCGGCCATTGCCCATGAAAGAGAACTTGCCCGCCTTATAGGCGCGGCCCTCTTCTTTCAGTTGCTCTTCGGTCCTGCCGACGGCGGCGACTTCGGGGGTGGTATAAACCACGCCGGGGATCACGTCATAATTCACATGGCCATGTCGCCCGGCGATGATTTCGGCCACCGCCATGCCCTCGTCCTCGGCCTTATGGGCCAGCATCGGGCCGTCGATGCAATCGCCGATCGCGTGGATGCCGCTGACATTGGTGGCCCAGCGCGCATCGGTCACGATCCGGCCCTGCGGTGACAGCGCAACCCCGAGCGCCTCAAGCTCCAGCCCGTCGGTATAGGGTTTGCGGCCCGTCGCGACCAATACGACCTCGGCATCAATCACGGTGTCTTTGTCAGCGTTTCCGGCCCGGTATGTCACCTTTGCCCTGGTCTTCAGCGCCTCGACAGACCGGACTGCCGCGCCCATAATAAAGCTAAAGCCCTGTTTCTTAAGAACCTTCTGAAAGGCCCGGGCAATTTCCCTGTCCATGCCCGGCGTCACCTGATCAAGATATTCGACCACGGTCACCTTCGTGCCCAGCCGGGCATAGACCGACCCCATCTCAAGCCCGATCACGCCCGCGCCGATCACGATCATCGATTTCGGAATCCTGGCAAGCTCCAAGGCACCGGTCGAGGTGACGACACTCTTTTCGTCGATTTCAACGCCGGGCAGAGAGGTGGCCTCGGACCCGGTGGCGATGACGATATTTCTGGCCTCATATACCGTCTCGCCAACCCTGACCTTACCGGGTTCCGGGATTGTCCCCCAACCTTTCAGCCAGTCTATCTTGTTTTTTTTGAACAGGAACTCGATGCCCCGCGTGTTTTGGGCGATGATGTCGTCCTTGTAGGCGCGCATCGCTTTCCAGTCGATTTCGGGGCGGGGGGTCTTGAGGCCCATCTTCGCAAAATTGTGCTCGGCCTCGTGCAGGGAATGAGAGGCGTGCAGCAGCGCCTTTGAGGGGATGCAGCCGACATTCAGGCAGGTGCCGCCAAGGGTGTTGCGCCCCTCGACACAAGCGACCTTCAGGCCCAGTTGCGCGCAGCGGATGGCGCAGACATATCCGCCGGGGCCGCTGCCGATTACGATAACGTCATAGTGGGCCATGGGGGTCTCCTGTTGTTTTGCAAATCAGGTGTCGGGTTTGGCGCATGGTCCACCGATGGCTTGCGCGTGGCAAGTTTTTTTGTCGGCGGGGGGTGGGAAAAAGTGACAACGGCGGGCGCTTTGCACCCGCCGGGCCGGGCGCTGCCCTCTGTTCTGAAGTCCCGCCCCTTCTTACCAGCCCCCCTTGGCCCCCGGCCTATCCCCTACGCTTGCGGGGTTTCCTGGCCCCGCCCAGAACCTCAAGCACCCTGGCCTCGATATGCGGGGCGTTCATCGCCGCGACATCATACATCCGGGCCGGGCTGGCCTGATCAATGAAAACATCGGGCAGGACCATTGAGCGAAACTTCAGCCCCTTATCAAACAGCCCTTCATTGGCCAGCAGCAGGGCGACATGGCTGCCGAACCCGCCGACCGCGCCTTCCTCGATGGTGATCAGCGCCTCATGGCCCGTAACCAGCCCCCGGATCAGCTCCCGATCCAGCGGTTTGGCAAAGCGGGCATCGGCGA
>JPPB01000301.1 GCA_001483205.1 alpha proteobacterium 3107 | reverse complement strand
GTTCGCGCCCCCCGTGCGGGCCGGACGCGGCCTTTCGGACGGGTCGCCCACCTGTCCCGGCAAAGTGCCTGACACTTGCTCCCGATAGGATCAGGGTTGGAACCTGTGATCAATTTTACAGCGTCACGCTATAGCTCAGGCCCGCAAAAGTCCGGCCCGCGCCCGAAGATTCCTGTTTGCATTCCCCCCGAACTTGTCTATACGGCCCGGTCATACATGCGCGTGAGGCCCGCTCTGGCCGGAATCACCCTTGGCCCCGTGAGCAGGCCGGGCCGGGTCTCGTCGCGAATGACTGACACATGACAAAACCGACACACGACGAAACCCGCACAGGACAAAACCCGGAAAAGGTCTGACCCACATGGCAAACTCCCCCCAAGCCAGAAAGCGCGCCCGCCAGAACGCCCGCCGCTTTGCCGTCAACAAGGCGCGCCGTTCGCGCATCCGCACTTTTCTGCGCAAAGTCGAGGAAGCCACCACCGCCGGGGACGAAAAATCCGCCCTTGTCGCCCTGCGCGCCGCCCAGGCAGAGCTGCAACGCGGCGTCACCAAGGGCGTTCTGCACAAGAACACCGCCGCGCGCAAAATGTCGCGCCTTGCCGCACGGGTCAAGGCAATCGGCGGAACAGGCTGATTTACCAGCAATTCCCCCGGCTCGCCCCGACACATCACCAACCCGCGCGGCCTGACCGGATGGCCGCGCCGCCCTGTTTGCGCCCGCAGCATCCGCCGCATTCGCGTCTGCGGCATATTCCGCTGACCGGCATACCGCCCGGAACGAAACAGTAACCAACCCCGAGATTCGTTTTCGCAAACACCCGAGTCAAGCAAGAAGTTCTGTTGCACCACACCGGGGCGTCTTGTTAGCGTGTCCGGGTGATTCACGTCTGCTTTGGGGGGACACGGGAAATGGGCGCGGGCCGCGTTGCCCGGCGTGTATCCGAGGCATTGCCTCGGGAAACCTGGGACACGCTGGAAAGTGACGAAAGTGCCGTGCTCGTCGATGTCAGGTCGCGGGCCGAATGGGTTCTTGTCGGCATACCTGACCTGACACCGCTGGGACGTTCGGCGCTGTTCGTCGAATGGGCCGGTTTTCCCGATATGTCCGTGAACCCGCGCTTTGCGGAGACAGTGGTGAACAGCCTTGGCCCGACCATACCGGACAAGCTGTTTTTCCTGTGCCGGTCCGGAGCGCGCTCCCTCTGCGCCGCCGAAGCGGTCGCCGGTCTCCTGGCACATCGGGGGATTGTCGCCGACTGCATCAATGTCGCCGGGGGCTTTGAAGGAGACCTGGACGCAGACAGACGCCGGGGGCGGATCAATGGCTGGAAAGCCCGGGGGATGGCCTGGCGGCAATCCTGAACGGGAAACGAAGAAAGCGGTCCTGAAAGCACAACAAAGAAAACAGTCCTGAACGGGCAACACAGAAAGTAGACGGAAGAATGACGGATGATATTTGGGGACAGGTGCGGGATGAGCTTGAAGAAGCAATCGGACAAAGCAATTTCGTGAACTGGATCGAACCGCTGGAATTTGCGGGGGTGAAGAACGGCGTCATCGTCTTCAACGTGCCGACCAGCTTTATCGGCAACTGGGTGCTGCGCAATTTCGGCGACCAGATACTGCATCATCTGAACAAGGCCGGGCAGGGGGTGACCCGCATTGAGTTTGCAACCCCGGCGGCCAGCCCCGGCAAGCGGTCCGCCGCGCCTGCGGGCCGGACACCCCGCCCTTTGAAGCGGACGACGGGCGGGGCAAACCGGGGCGCGGCATCGGCCTCTGATTTTCCCGGCGCGCCGATTTACGCGCGCTATACCTTTGACAGTTTCGTCGTCGGCAAACCCAATGAGCTGGCCCATGCTGCCGCGCGCCGGGTGGCCGAGGGCGGCGGGGCAGTCGCGTTCAACCCGCTGTTTCTCTATGGCGGTGTCGGGCTGGGCAAGACCCACCTGATGCACGCAATCGCCAATGAGCTGAAGGCCCGCCGCCCTGACCTCAACGCGGTGTACCTTTCGGCAGAGCAATTCATGTATCGCTTTGTGCAGGCGTTGCGCGAACGGCGGATGATGGATTTCAAGGAGATGTTCCGCTCGGTCGATATTCTGATGGTTGATGACGTGCAGTTCATCGCCGGCAAGGATTCGACCCAGGAAGAGTTCTTTCACACCTTCAATGCGCTGGTCGATCAGAACAAGCAAATCATCATTTCAGCCGACCGCGCCCCCGGAGAGATCAAGGATCTGGAGGACCGCATTCGTTCGCGCATTCAGTGCGGTCTGGTGGTGGACCTGCACCCGACCGACTATGAGTTGCGCCTTGGCATCCTGCAACAGAAGGTGGATCAGTATCACGCCGATGGGGACCGGCTGGAGATGGCCGACGGTGTGCTGGAATTTCTGGCGCACCGGATTTCCACCAATGTGCGGGTGCTGGAGGGCGCGCTGACACGGCTGTTCGCCTTTGCCTCGCTGATCGGGCGCGAGATCACGCTGGAGATGGCGCAGGATTGCCTGTCCGATGTGCTGCGCACCTATGACCGCAAGATCACCATCGAGGAAATTCAGCGCAAGGTCAGCGAACACTACAACATCCGGCTGTCGGAAATGATCGGGCCAAGGCGGGTGCGCACCATTGCCCGCCCGCGCCAGATCGCCATGTATCTGGCAAAGCAAATGACCTCGCGCAGTCTGCCGGAAATCGGGCGGCGCTTTGGCGGGCGCGACCATACCACCGTGATACACGGGGTGCGCAAGGTCGAGGAACTGAAGACAACCGATGACCAGCTTGCCGAAGACCTCAGGCTGCTCCGGCGCAGTCTTGAGGGCTGAATTTGCATCACCCTGGCCTTGACGGCCCCGTCAAACCGTCAGACAGTCGGAAAACCCCTTTACCGGAACGGCGAACTGGCTACATTTGCTTTCCCGGACATTTGCAGGAGCAAGGGCATGAAGATCAATATAGAGCGTGGCGCGTTGCTGAAGGCCGTCTCGGGGGCGCAATCGGTCGTCGAACGGCGCAATACCATCCCGATTCTGGCCAATGTGCTGATCGAGGCCGAGGGCGAAACCGTCAGTTTCCGCGCCACCGATCTGGACATCGAGGTGATTGACAGGACCGTGGCGCAGGTGGAACGCGCGGGCGCGACAACCGTGTCGGCGGTGATGCTGCACGACATCGCGCGCAAACTGCCCGACGGGGCTTTGGTCAGCCTGACCGATGACAGCGCGGCGGGGCGTCTGACGGTAGAGGCCGGGCGGGCGAATTTCTCGCTGGCAACCCTGCCGAAAGAAGACTTCCCGATCATGGCGTCGTCGGAATATTCGGCGAATTTCCCGGCCTCTGCGCCGGTGCTGCGCCGTCTGTTCGACAAGTCAAAATTTGCAATCTCGACCGAAGAAACCCGCTATTACCTGAACGGCGTCTACCTGCATGTGGGCGAAGCAGAGGACGACCAGGTGCTGCGGTGTGTGGCGACCGACGGGCACCGGCTGGCCCGGATCGACGCGCCCCTGCCCGAAGGGGCCGCCGGGATGCCGGGGGTGATTGTGCCGCGCAAGACCGTGGGTGAATTGCGCAAACTGCTGGAAGACGACGACACGGCTGTCGCGGTATCGGTGTCGGAAACCAAGGTCCGCTTTGCCACCCCGGACATCACCCTGACCTCTAAGGTGATTGACGGCACCTTCCCCGATTACGACCGGGTGATCCCGACCGGCAATTCCCGCAAGCTGGAGGTGGACGCCGCCGAATTTGCCCGCGCGGTGGATCGGGTGGCGACGGTTGCCTCTGACAGTTCCCGCGCGGTCAGGATGGCGCTGGAGGAAGACCGGCTGGTGCTGTCCGTCAACGCCCCCGATGTCGGCACGGCAGAGGAAGAGCTGGCGGTGGCCTACGGGGACGAGAAGCTGGAGATCGGGTTCAATGCGAAATACCTGCTGGAGATCGCCGCGCAGGTGGATCGCGAAAACGCGGTGTTCCTGTTCAACTCTTCAAGCGACCCGACCCTGATGCGCGAAGGCGGGGACGCCAGCGCCGTCTATGTGGTCATGCCCATGCGCGTGTGACCGGGGCCGGGCGCTTTTCGCCGTCGCCGGGCAGGTCGGGGCCGAGACCTCTGCATATTGGCTCAGCCGGGCAGCCGCCTGCCTGGGCGGGTGCTTTTTGCGGCAGTCCACATTGGCGACGCCCTTTCCATAAGGTCCATACGTTGCAAAAGATTGAGGCGTTTACAGCGCCTGCCGGGGGGCAGGCAGGCGCTGCCCGGCGCAAGCGCCGGGCGGACGGTTTGGCTGGCGATACGCCATTATGCAGAGGTCTTGGTCTGTCCGGGCCGGGCAACAGGCCCGTCGGATGAGCAGGTGTTTCCTGCGCACCCTGACCCTTTCGCATTTCCGCTCGCATCGGCTGTGCCGTCTTGAATGCGACGGGCGGCCGGTGGTGCTTTACGGGCCGAACGGCGCGGGCAAGACCAATGTGCTGGAGGCCGTTTCGCTGTTGTCACCGGGGCGGGGCCTGCGGCGGGCGACGGCGGATGATCTGGCGCGACGGCCCGAGGCGCTGGGCTGGAAGGTGGCGGCGGTTCTGGACGATAACGGGCGGGCGCAGGAGATCGAAACCCGCACCGGGGCCGGGCCGGGGCAGTCCCGCGCCGTGCGGATCGACACCAAACCGGCCCCGCAGGCCGCACTCGGGCGGGTGGTCCGCATTCTGTGGCTGGCCCCGCATATGGACCGGCTGTGGAGCGAAGGGGCCGAGGGCCGACGGCGCTTTCTGGATCGGATGACGCTGAGTTTTGAACCCGCTCATGCCGAGGCAATGCTGGTGTATGAAAAGGCAATGCGCGAACGCAACCGCCTGCTGAAGGATCAGGTCAGCGATGCGCACTGGTATCGCGCACTCGAAACCCGGATGGCAGAGGCGGGCGCGCAGATCGCCGCCAGCCGTCGCCGGGCCGTTGCCGCTCTGCTGGCCGCGCAGGACGGGGCGTCGGGCGCGTTTCCCGCCGCGCAGATCAGCATTGCCGGGCCGGAGGGCGAAGACGGGGACGGGGCCGAAAGCGCGGGCGCGTTGCGGGAGGCATTCGCCCGGTCCCGCCCGCGGGACATGGCCGCCGGGGGGCGCACGCTGGTCGGGCCGCATCGCATTGACCTTGCGGCGGAATACACCGCCAAGGGGGTCAGGGCGCGGGATTGCTCGACCGGAGAGCAGAAGGCATTGCTGATTTCCCTTGTTCTGGCCAATGCCCGCGCGCTGAAGGGACGGTTGGGCGCGGCCCCGATCCTGCTGCTGGACGAGGTTGCGGCGCATCTGGATGCGGATCGCTGTTCTGCGCTTCATGCCGAGATCACCGCGCTCGGGTCGCAGGCGTGGATGACCGGCACCGGCGCGGAGCCGTTCACGGCGCTGGGGGGCGGGGCGCAGTATTTCCGGGTCACGGAAACAGGCGGGGCATCTGCCGTTCATCCCGCCACCGGGCCGGGCTGAATCCGTGCGGTTTTTTCGCCCTGCCCGCGTGACAACCCCGCCAGGACGCCCTATAGAGGCGCAAGCAAACCAAGGTAAGGCGGCATGAGCGAAAACGCGCGGACACCTGAAGCATACGACGCAGATTCCATAAAAGTTCTCAAAGGGTTGGAAGCGGTTCGCAAACGCCCGGGCATGTATATCGGCGACACCGATGACGGCTCCGGCCTGCATCATATGGTCTATGAGGTCGTCGATAACGGCATCGACGAGGCGCTGGCCGGTCATGCGGATGCGGTCTCGGTCACGCTCCATGCCGACAACAGCGTTTCGGTCAGCGACAACGGGCGCGGCATTCCCACCGACATCCATGAAGAGGAAGGCGTCTCTGCCGCCGAAGTCATTATGACCCAGCTTCACGCGGGCGGAAAGTTTGACCAAAATTCCTACAAGGTTTCCGGCGGCCTGCACGGGGTCGGCGTCTCAGTCGTCAATGCCCTGTCCGAGTGGCTTGAGCTGCGCATCCGGCGCGATGGCAAAGAGCATTTCGCCCGGTTCGAGCACGGCGAAACCACCCGCCCCCTGCATGTGACCGGCGACGCCGATGGCCGCAAGGGAACCGAGGTGCGGTTTCTGGCCTCAACCGCCACCTTCTCCAACCTCGACTACAGCTTTGAGACGCTCGAGAAACGCCTGCGCGAGTTGGCCTTTCTCAATTCCGGCGTGCGGATTGTTCTTGAGGATGACCGCCCGGCAGAAATGCTGAAGTCGGAGCTCTGTTACGAAGGCGGGGTGCGGGAGTTTGTCAGGTATCTCGACCGCTCCAAAACGCCGATGATCTCTGAGCCGGTCTTCATCACCGGCGAGCGCGCCGGTATCTCGGTCGAGGCCGCCCTGTGGTGGAACGACAGTTATCACGAAACGGTCCTGCCCTTTACGAACAACATTCCCCAGCGGGACGGCGGCACGCATATGGCCGGTTTTCGCGCCGCGCTGACCCGGACGGTGCAGAAATACGCGCTGGAAAGCGGGATCGCGAAGAAAGAGAAGGTGAGCTTTACAGGCGACGACGCCCGCGAGGGCCTGACCTGTGTGCTGTCGGTCAAGGTGCCGGACCCGAAATTCAGCTCTCAGACCAAGGACAAGCTGGTCAGTTCCGAGGTCCGCCCGGCGGTTGAGGGGCTGATGACCGAACGGCTGAGCGAGTGGTTCGGGGAAAACCCGAATGAGGCGCGGCTGATTATCGGCAAGATCATCGAGGCGGCGATGGCGCGGGAAGCCGCCCGCAAGGCCCGCGAGCTGACCCGCCGCAAAACGGCGATGGATGTGAATTTCCTGGCCGGAAAGCTCAAGGACTGTTCGGAAAAAGACCCGTCCAGAACCGAGGTGTTTCTGGTTGAGGGCGATTCGGCGGGCGGGTCGGCCCAGACCGGGCGCGACCGGCGCACCCAGGCAATCCTGCCCCTGCGCGGCAAAATCCTGAATGTGGAGCGCGCCCGTTTTGACCGGATGCTGTCGAGCCAGGAAATCGGCAATCTGGTGATGGCGCTTGGCACCGGGATCGGGCGGGATGAGTTCGACATCTCAAAACTGCGCTACCACAAGATCGTCATAATGACCGACGCCGATGTGGACGGGGCACATATCCGCACGCTGCTGCTGACCTTCTTTTATCGTCAGATGCCGGCGCTGATTGAGGGCGGGTATCTGTATATCGCTCAGCCGCCGCTCTATAAGGTGATGCGCGGGCGGTCAGAGGTATATCTGAAGGATCAGGCGGCGCTGAATGATTATCTTGTCGGGCAGGGGGTTGAGGGCGCGGCGTTGCGGCTGGCCTCGGGCGAGGAGATCGCCGGGCAGGATCTGAACCGGGTGGTGGAAGAGGCCCGGCAGGTCCGGCGCATCCTGCGGGTGTTCCCGACCCACTATCCGCAGCATATTCTGGAACAGGCGGCGATTGCCTCGGCCTTTGTGCCGGGGGCGGTGGATCGTGACCTGCAAGGGGTGGCCGACGGGGTGGCGGCGCGGCTGGACCGGATCGCGGCGGAATATGAACGCGGCTGGCGGGGGCGTCCGACCCAGGACAGGGGCATTCGTCTGGCGCGGTTTTTGCGCGGGGTCGAAGAGGTGCGCACCCTTGACGGCCATGTTATTCGTTCCGGCGAGGCGCGCAGGCTGGGCGGGTTTACCGACGCGCTGACCGAGGTCTATGGTGATCCGGCGCGGCTGATCCGCAAAGACAGGGAAACCGTGATCCACGGGCCGGGGGATTTGCTGGATGCGATCCTGTCGGCGGGGGAGAAGGGCCTGACATTGCAGCGCTATAAGGGGTTGGGAGAGATGAACCCCGATCAGTTGTGGGAGACGACGCTTGACCCGGACGCGCGCACGCTGTTGCAGGTGAGGATTGACGATACGGCGGAGGCGGATGACCTGTTCACCAAGCTGATGGGCGATGTGGTGGAGCCGCGCCGCGATTTCATCCGCGAGAACGCGCTGAACGTGGAGAATCTGGATTTCTGATCCGGGGGCGGCCCGGTCTTACGACCGGGCGGCTGCCCGGCCCGGCCAATAGGTCATATGCCTTGCCCTTATCCGCGGATAACAGGGGGGCCGGGGGCGGCGCGTCGTTTCTGTGAAAAGACCGCTGTATAGCCTGACGACCGGATTTTGATTCCAGCCTCGCCCCTGACCCCGCCCGGCGGAACGCCGGGCCGCGCCTGCCCCGGTCTTGTGAAACCCATCCCCCATCAACCCGCCGGACCCGGACATCACCCGGAAGCCTTTTGCCCGACGATCTCCCCCGCACCACCAACAGCAGCAACCGGGCGTTCCGGCGGGCCATCAACGCCGCAGGCAGCAAGGGCCGGCAGCAGCACGGCAAGGGCAACAAAGCGCAGCATCATCCCAGAACCTCCTTCCACCGGGCGACCTGCGCGCGCACCTGATCGGGCGCGGTCCCGCCATAACTGCACCGGCTGGCAACCGAGTTCCGCACCCCCAGCACCCCGAACACATCCCCGGTGATGCCGTCATGGACTGACCGCATCTCGGCCAGGCTGAGGCCCGACAGGTCGCACCCCTTGCCCTCGGCCAGCGCCACCAGCGCCCCGGTCACACCATGGGCCTCTCGAAACGGCAGCCCCAAAACCCGCACCAGCCAGTCAGCCAGATCGGTCGCGGTCGAAAATCCGCCGGCCGCCGCCGCCTCAAGCGCCTCCCCGTCGGCGGTCATGTCCCGCACCATTCCCTCTGTCGCGGCAAGCGCCAGCATCAGGGTATCAGCGGCATCGAAAACCGGTTCCTTGTCTTCCTGCATGTCCTTGGAATAGGCCAGCGGCAGCCCCTTCATCACCGTGAACAGGCCAACCGCCGCCCCCAGAATCCGCCCGGTCTTGGCCCGGATCAGCTCTGCCGCGTCCGGGTTCCGCTTTTGCGGCATAATCGAGGAGCCGGTCGAGAACCGATCCGACAGCGCCACAAACCGAAACCGGTCCGAGCACCAGATCACCAGCTCTTCGGCGAAACGCGACAGGTGCATGGCACACAGGGACGCATTCGACAGAAACTCCAGCGCAAAATCCCGGTCCGCCACCGCGTCAAGCGAATTGGCGCAG
>JPPB01000300.1 GCA_001483205.1 alpha proteobacterium 3107 | reverse complement strand
CCCCCGTCCCGGCTGACCAGCCGCTGGCCGGGGGTCAGACCGGCCTGCAAGCGCGGCCCGTCGGCGGCATCCACCAGCCCGATCTGCCCCATGCGCCGGGCCAGAACATCCGGCGCACTCACATGATCGCCCAACGGCACGACCCCCTCGGGCAACGGGGGCGGGCTGTCATATTCGGGCAGTGACACCCAGCCGGACGCCATGTCGCCCGTTACATCGCCCGCCTCAGCCATCACCTGCGGCGCGTGCAGGTCATCAGCCAATGCCGCCCCCAGCGCCTTTTCATACCCCGGTTCGGCCCTAATAGCATCCAGCACCTGATCACCGCCGACGGCATCCCGCTCCACCAGCCTGGTCAGGGCCAGAACCTCGGCCCGCAGCGCGCTGATCTCGCCCTCGGCCTGTGATCTTTCGGCACGGGCGTCCCCCTCGCGGGCGCGCGCTTCCACGCAGGCCGCCTCTGCCGCCGCCAGCGCTTCATCGGCGCGCCCGGCCCTGTCCGCCGCCGCTGTCCGGGCATGGGTCGCGGCCTCCAGATCGGCCTTCGCCTTATCAAGCGTGGCCCTGACCCCTTCCGCCGCCTCACGGGCACGGGCAGCTTCGGCGGCACTTTTCGCAACTGTCGCGCGGCTGTCGGCCAGCAGACGATGGGTTGACTGATGGCGGGCCACAAGACGGGCCACATCCTCTGTCACCCGGTCAAGGGCGGTTTCCCGCTCGGACAGAAGGCGCGCGGCCGCCTGCGCCTCTTCTCCGGCGGCGGTGAGCCTGTCATCATGTCCTTCTGCCGCCGCCCGCAGCCGGGCCTGTTCCTGCTCCAGCCGGTCAATGGTTTCGCCCGCGTCCCGGTTGAGACCTGCCTCGCGCTCCATATCGCGGGACAACTGATCGATCCGGGATTTGAGCGTTCCGATGGCCTGTCGCGCGCGGCTTTCCTGCTCGGCCAGCATATCGCGGCGGACATGCAGGCGTTGCAGAACGGCGGCGGCAACGGTTTCCTCTTCGCGCAGTGGCGGCAGTTTCGCCTCTGCCTCTTCCCGCGCCTGGGTCGCCCCCCGCGCGGCGCGTTCCGCCACTGATGCAACGGTGATGCGCTCCGTCAGGCCCGCCGCCACCGCCAGCCGCGCCACCTCTGCCTCTTTCCAGCGGCAATAGAGCAACGCCCCCTCTGCTTGCCTGATCTTGTCCCCGATTGTGCGGTAACGGGCCGCCTGGCGCGCCTGCCGGGCCAGTTGCGCAAGCTGGCCCGCAAGCTGTTCGAGCACATCATCAACGCGGGCGAGGTTGGTCTCTGCGCCTTTCAGCTTCAGTTCCGCCTCGTGGCGCCGCTGATACAGGCCGGATATGCCCGCGGCTTCCTCCAGAATACGCCGCCGCGACCGGGGTCGGGCGTTGATCAGCTCGGAAATCTGACCCTGACGGACCAGCGCCGGGGAATGCGCGCCGGTCGAGGCATCGGCGAACAGCATCTGCACATCGCGGGCACGGGCGTCTCTGGTGTTGACCTTATAGGCCGACCCCGCGTCCCGCGTGACCCGGCGGACGATCTCGAGCGTATCCCGGTCGTTGAAGCCCACAGGCGCAAGCCGCGCGGAATTGTCGATCTGCACCACCACTTCGGCAAAGCTGCGGGCCGGGCGCGTCGCGGCCCCGGTAAAGATCACGTCCTCCATCCCGTCGCCGCGCATCGCGGTCGGGCGGTTTTCGCCCATGACCCAGCGCAGGGCCTCCAGCAGGTTGGATTTGCCGCACCCGTTGGGGCCGACAACACCGGTCAGCCCGTCCCTGATCACCAGATCGGTCGGATCAACGAAACTCTTGAAGCCGTTCAGCCTGAGCCGCGAAAACCGCAAGGATGCGCTCCCGATGTGATTCCTGCCTCCTGGGCAATCTTTCGGGTGGTTGGCGGCTCAAGTCAATGCTTCAACCCCTCATATTGCGTATATTTGGCGATTATCCACAATATAGTGCCGATATATGGCCGGTTTCAGGGTCTGACGACTGAATTTCGGCTGTGCGCCCCGGCCCTGATCCCGACCGGTGGAACGCCTCTGGTCACAGAGCGTCTTTCTGTCGCGCTTTGCCGGTGAACCCTTCAAACAGGCCTTCAAGCCGTGCCATGCGCTCGCGCAGGTCAGCGATGTATCTGTGCAAATCTCTCTGCAAGTTCCACAGAAAGACCAGAATCACAACGATTCCGCCCAGTGTGATCCAGTCAGACACGGTGATCATCGTGTTTTCGCCTCCTGATGTCTTCAAAATAGAGCATACGCCCGGATTTTCAAGTATCGCGTTCAACACGTTATAATTGAATATCAATAAATATTTACAATTTCAAGATTCATTTCACCCCACTAGGGCGCTATCTTTGCGCGGTCAGCAGCCTCAGCGCAAGACCGACAAAGATCACCCCGGCGGCGCGATTGATCCATATCTGCGCGCCCGGCCTCTGCCGCAACCAGTCCCCGATAACGCCGCCGCCAAGCGCGATTGACCCGAACACAAGGATTGTCGCCACCACCATCAGCGCGCCCAGCATCATCAACTGCATGATCAGCGCCCCTCGCGCGGGATCGGCGAATTGCGGCAGGAAGGCAAGAAAGAACAGCGCAACCTTCGGGTTGGCGGCATTCATCACCAGCCCGCGCAGATAGAGCCGGGCCGGGGATGCGCGGGGCGGTGCGCCCGCAAGATCGGCCCGTCCGGCCCGAAACGCCTTGAACGCCAGCCAGAGCAGATACCCCGCGCCGAAGAGTTTCAGCGCGGTGAAGGCCGCCCCGGAACCGGCGAGAATCGCCGCCGCCCCCAGCGAGACGGCCATGGTATGAAACAACAGCCCGGTGCAGAGGCCAAGGGTGACAAACACCCCCGCCAGACGCCCGTTCATCGCTGATTGGGTCAGGACAAAGATATTGTCCGGCCCCGGTGCCAGCGCCAGAAGAATCGCGGCAGGCATGAACAGGATGATCGTTTCTGCGGGCAACATCGGCGCGGCCTTCTGATCGGGGGCCGGGCGACCCTAGTCAGGTTTCAGCGCCGCCGCAACCGGGCCTCAGCCATTGTCGCGCAGGACAGCCCCGGCAAGGTAGAGCGACCCGCAGATCAGGATGCGCGCGCCGGGGCATCCGGCGGCCAGGCCCTTCACGGCGGACAGCACATCACCGGCGGTCCCGGCCCGAAACCCCGCCTTTATCGCCGCCGCCGCCGTCGCCCCGGCGGGCAGGGTGTTGGCCTCTTCGGGGACGGACACGGCGGTCAGGCTCTCGGCCACCTCTGCCAGCGGGCACAGATACCCGCCGACATCCTTGGTGTTCAGCATCCCGCACACCAGATGCGTCGGCCTTTCGGGCAGGCCGCGCAGAACATCGGCCAGCGCCTGCCCCGCCGCCGGATTATGCCCGCCGTCAAGCCACAGCTCCGCAGCGCCCGCCGCCTCTGCAAGCGGCCCGGACTTCAGGCGCTGCATCCGGGCGGGCCACTCCGTGCGGGTCAGTGCCGCCTCGCAGGCCGCTTCACCGAAACCCAACGCCCGAAGCGCGGCAATCGCCATCCCGGCATTGTGGTATTGATGCGCCCCCGGCAACACCGGCGGCGGCAGATCAAGCAGGCCGTTTTCGTCCTGATAGACCAGCCGCCCGCGTTCTTCCCACACCTGCCAGTGCTGGCCGTGCGCCATCAGCGGCGCGCCCAGCCGGGCGGCCTTTGCCTCGATCACCGCCATCGCCGCATCCGGCTGCGGCCCGACCACGCACGGCACTCCCCGCTTGAGGATCCCGGCCTTTTCGCCCGCAATCGCCGCCAGGTTATTGCCCAGAAACTGCTCATGGTCGATAGAGACCGGCGCGATGACCGTCAGCGCCGGGTGCTCAATGACATTGGTGGCGTCCATCCGCCCGCCAAGGCCAACCTCAATCAGGGCATAATCGGCAGGTGTGCGGGCAAAGGCCAGCAGAGCGGCAACGGTGGTGATCTCGAAATAGGTGATGCTGTGGCCGTCATTGGCGGCATCGCATTCCGCCAGCACCGCGCTTAAATGCGGTTCTGAAATCAGGCGTCCCGCCAGCCGGATGCGTTCGTGAAACCGGACCAGATGCGGGGACGTATAGGCATGGGCCGTCTGTCCCGCTGCCTCAACCCCGGCGCGGATCATCGCCAGGGTTGATCCCTTGCCGTTGGTGCCCGCGATATGCACCACCGGCGGGATGGCGCGCTCCGGGTGGTCAAGCGCCGCCAGCAGCCGCCGGACACGATCAAGGGTCAGGTCAATGATTTTCGGGTGCAGCGTCATCATCCGTTCGAGGATGATGTCCGATCCGGGCGGGGTCACGTCACAGCGCCCTCTTGCGCGCCGGGCGGCGGCAGATCGCCCTTCACGGCGGGCGGCAGGTTCATCAGCATCCGGGTGATGGTGATCAGCTCATCACGCAGGCGGGCGCGGTGGACCACCCGGTCAAGCATTCCGTGCTCAAGCAGATATTCGGACCTCTGAAAGCCTTCGGGCAGTTTTTCCCGGATTGTCTGTTCGATCACCCGGGTTCCGGCAAAACCGATCAGCGCAGCGGGTTCGGCAATCTGCACATCGCCCAGCATCGCATAAGACGCGGTGACGCCCCCGGTCGTCGGATGGGTCAGCACCACGATATAGGGCAGGCCCGCATCCCGCAGCATCTGAACCGCAACCGTCGTGCGCGGCATCTGCATCAGGCTGAGAACGCCCTCCTGCATTCTGGCCCCGCCTGCGGCGGAAAACAGGATAAAGGGCCGCTTCAGCTTTACCGCGCGCCGGACACCCGCCAAAATCGCATTGCCGACAGCCATGCCCATAGAGCCGCCCATAAAGCTGAAATCCTGCGCCGCGGCCACAATCGGCGTGCGCCCGATCTCTCCCTCAGCCACCAGCATCGCATCCCGCGCGCCGGTTTTCTTCCGGGCATCCTTGAGCCGTTCGGGGTATTTCTTCTGATCCCGAAAGTGCAGCGGATCGGCGATGGCCTCCGGCGTCGTAATCTCGGTAAAGACGCCGCCGTCGAAAAGTTTCCCGAACCGGTCGCGCGGCCTCAGCGCCATGTGGTGATCGCAGGCGGTGCAGACATTCATCGCCTCTGCCAGTTCCCGGTGGAACAGCATCGTTCCGCATTCCGGGCATTTCGTCCACAGGTTGCCCGGCATTTCCCGCCTTGAGAACAGCGAGTTGATGCGAGGGCGAACGTAGTTGGCTATCCAGTTCATGCGCGCGGACCTTCCGACCTGTGGCCTGCCTGAAATAATCGGCCCGTTTGCCGATTGCAATGACATGGGGCGCGCGCGGGGGCAGGCGGGCGCGCTCAACGCCGGATGGCAATGCGCGCCGCCAGCCAGGACAGAACCAGAACGACAAAATTCACCAGCAAAACCGGCGATGTCGGCTGCAACTCATCGGCGCGAAACGGCAGGTGATACAGCGCAAGGCCACCGGTGCCGCCGGGCAACCCGACATAGAGCATCGCCAGGGCGTTATTGGCAAAATGAAACCCGATTGCGGGGCCGAGGCTGCCGGAGCGCGCCGTCAGATCCGCCGCCAGCACCCCGAACCCGAATGCCCAGACAGCGATCATCAGGGCCGCATCGCCCAGCATCGCCGGGCTGTAGTGCAGCACCGCAAACAGAGCCGACGGGATGCCCATCCACAACAGCGGATTGCGGCTCTGCGCCGCGATCTGGCTTTGCAGGTAGCCGCGAAACAAAAGCTCTTCGCTGCCGGTTTGCAGGATGACCCCCAGAACCGAGGCAGGCAACAGCATCAGCCACAGTGCGAACGGCATCTGCTCGTTGGGCAGCTTGTCGTCAGCGCCGTATGGCGGCAGAATCTCCAGCGCCAGGCGCAGCGCCATCACCCAGGCAACGACCCGCAGGAAAGTGATCAGCGCGGGCGCAAACGGGCCGATCAGTTCGGGCAGGGACCGGCCATGCACGATCCGGGCGGCGATCACCACCGACAGGCCAAGCGTGGCAAAACTGAACAACAGCGCCAGCGACCACAGGGGGGATGCGGGCGCAAGCAGGCCCGAATCAACGCTTCCGACCGGGACGGAAAACAGCCCCGCCAGCAGGCGGCGAAACAGCAACAGGCCAATCAGATAAAGCGCGCAGCACATGACAAATCCGGCGACCAGACGCCAGATTTCCGGCCTGCGGCGGGCCGATGCAATCAGGTCTTCTTGTCGTTTATATGGCTTGGCATATCGCATGGCGCACCGCTCTGTTGACGGCGCGACGCTACCGGCGCGCGGACGCAAGCGCAATCCGGCTTGTGCAGACGGTTTGGCGCGTTTATGCCAAAGACTGTCCGAAAAGGAGCCCCGCCATGCCCGACAGCCGGTTTGACAAATCCCGCCTGCCCAGCCGCCACGTTACCGAAGGCCCGGCGCGCGCGCCCCACCGATCTTACCTCTATGCGATGGGGCTGAGCGAGGAAGAGATTCACCGCCCGCTGGTGGGGGTGGCGACCTGCTGGAACGAGGCCGCGCCCTGCAATATCGCGCTCGACCGTCAGGCGCAGTCGGTAAAGATGGGGGTGAAGCAGGCCCATGGCACACCGCGCGAGTTCACCACCATCACCGTGACCGACGGTATTGCGATGGGGCATGAGGGGATGCGGTCTTCGCTCGCCTCGCGCGAGGCGATTGCGGATACGGTAGAGCTGACCATGCGCGGCCATTGCTATGATGCGCTTGTCGGCCTGGCCGGTTGCGACAAGTCGCTGCCGGGGATGATGATGGCGATGGTGCGTCTGAACACGCCTTCGGTCTTCCTTTACGGCGGATCGATTCTGCCGGGCCGCCATAACGGCAGGGACGTGACGGTTCAGGATGTGTTCGAGGCCGTCGGCCAGCATCAGGCCGGAAAGCTGTCCACCTGCGAGCTTGAACGGCTCGAAGCGGTCGCCTGTCCCTCGGCGGGGGCCTGCGGCGGGCAGTTCACCGCCAACACCATGGCCTGCGTGTCCGAGGCCGTCGGGCTGGCGCTGCCCAATTCCGCCGGTGCGCCTGCGCCCTATGAATCCCGCGACCAGTATGCAGAGGCATCGGGCCGCGCGGTCATGGGGCTGCTGGAGCACAATATCCGCGCCCGCGATGTGGTGACACGCAAAGCGCTGATCAACGCCGCCCGCGTTGTCGCCTGCACCGGTGGCTCGACAAATGCCGGGCTGCACCTGCCCGCCATCGCGCACGAGGCCGGGATTGACTTTGACCTTGCCGATGTCTGCGACATTTTCCGCGACACGCCCTATTTTGTCGATCTGAAGCCCGGCGGGGCTTATGTGGCCAAGGATCTGCATGAGGCAGGCGGGGTTCCGGTGGTGATGAAAGAACTCGACAAGGCGGGGCTGATCCATCGCGATTGCCTGACCGCCACCGGGCGCTCGATGGGTGAGGAAATCGACAGGGTGACGCGCGCGGCGGATGGCCGTGTTATCCACCCGGTTGAAACGCCGCTGAGCATGACCGGCGGCGTTGTCGGGCTGAAGGGCAACCTTGCCCCCGACGGGGCCATCGTCAAAGTGGCAGGCATGAGCAAGGCACAGCAGGTGTTTACCGGCCCGGCGCGGGTGTTCGAGTGCGAGGAAGACGCCTTTGCCGCCGTGCGCGAGCGCGCCTATCAGGAAGGCGAGGTCATCGTGATCCGTAATGAAGGCCCGGCAGGCGGGCCGGGGATGCGCGAGATGCTGGCCACCACCGCCGCCCTGTCCGGTCAGGGCATGGGCAAGAAGGTGGCGCTGATCACCGACGGGCGGTTTTCGGGGGCGACGCGGGGGTTCTGTGTCGGCCATGTGGGGCCGGAAGCCGCCCATGGCGGGCCGATTGCGCTGTTGAGGGATGGGGATATGATCACCATTGACGCGCCCGCCGGGGAGCTGTCCGTCGCCCTGCCAGAGGAAGAGCTGGCCCGGCGGAGAGAGGCGTGGACCGGCCCGCGCGAAACCCTCTACGCCACCGGCGCGCTGTGGAAATACGCCCGGCTGGTGGGGGCGACACACAAGGGGGCGGTTACGCATCCCGGCGGGGGGGCGGAGCGCCACGGGTATATGGACCTCTAGGCGTCTGGTCGTTCGGGGGTGTGTGACGGGACAGGCAACTTAAGGCCTCTGCATAAAGGCTTAGCCGGGCAGCGCCTGCCTGGGCGGGTGCTTTTCGTGACAGTCCACATTGGCGATGGTCTTGTCATAAATTCTATACGTTACAACATGTTGAGGCGTTCAAAGCGCCTGCCGGGGGGCAGGCAGGCGCTGCCCGGCGCAAGCACCGGGCGGGATACTTGGGAAGCGATGCGCCCTTATGCAAAGGTCTTTCAAAATTCAGTTGTCAGGCTATAAGGCCCCCCTACCCCTCACCCGCCAGCAATTCACGGGCCAACTGCTCCAGCACCGGGCGCGCCTCGTCCGGGGTCATTCCGGGCCGCAGGCGCGGATCATACAGCATCCTCAACAGCAGCTCATCATGCCCGGTCAGCACCCCAAATTCCTCGTCATCATTAAAGATCGACGGGCGCGCCCGGCGGCTGTCATTGGCCAGCCCCAACCCCTGGGCCAGCTCTTCGTGAATGCAGGCCCGGCGCAGGTGATCGGGATGCTCGGCCCGGATCACCGCCACCGCGCGGTCATAGACATTCGGCTCCACCACCCCGGAAAACCCGAACACATGGCACAGGGTTGATCGCGGCATTCTCAGAATCCCGGCGATGTCGCCTTCGCTGAGCGCAATGCCAAGATCGGCAAGCTCCCGGCGATAGCTGCGCCGCTCGTCCTCGCGCAGGATCAGAACATGAAAATTCGGCTCACCGATGCCAAAGCTGACCGGATGACCGGTGGCGCGCGCCAGACGTGTGGCATAAATGCCGATGGTGCGCATATCCTTGCGGCGCTGTTCCGGGGGCACCCCGTCACCGAAGCGCACGCCAATGCGCACCGGGCGCGTCCAGCGGCGCAGAACGCTTTCCGATTCGCGGGCGACGAACCGGCCACGGTCAAGCACATATTCGTCATAGAGCGCGATCCGCTCGAAATTGCTGACCAGATCATCGGCGGAAAAAGGCGCATCGGGGCCGCCGCCGTCGCTGCGCAACAACCCCTGAGCCAGCAGTTCCGCCTGTAACCAGGCAAAATGGCGCTCCATCTCCAGGCTGGCCTCGCTCTGCGCGGGTGTGTCCGGGGTGGTTTCCGGCGGGGGCGCTTGCGGCGGCGGGGCGGG